>NZ_JBSGBN010000029.1:29740-80764 GCF_053601275.1 Streptomyces sp. NPDC004752
CCCACGGCGGAGACCGGGCCGACGGTCGAAGCCGGGCCCACGGCGAAGACCGGACCGACGGCGGAAGCCATGCGAGCAGCGGGGGCCGAGCGGACGGCGGAGACCGGACGGACGAACGAAGCCAGACCCTACGGTGGAAGCCGCTCGCGGCCCGCGACCCGGAGGCGGCCCGGTCGCCGCGGCGGCGGCACACGCGAGCGGCGGAGCCGGACCGGGGACGGAAGCCGGCCCCAAAGCAACACCCAGACCTACGGCATAAGCCAGACCGCGAGCGGAGACCGAACCCACGGCCGAAGCCAGTACCACGGCCGAAGCAGGACGCCGGGCGGAAACCGGACCGACGGCCGAAGCCGGACCGAGGGCAGAGACCGTGGCCACGGCCGAAACCGGGCCGAGGGTTGGAGTCGGGGCCGTGGTGGGGGTGCTGTTGCCTTTGGTGGGGTGGGGTGCGCTGCCGCTGGCGTCGGCTCTACCGTTTCGGCTCCTCCGGGTGGCCCGGGCCGCGGATGCCGAGGGCCTGGGTGGTTTCCGAGTTGATCAGCAGGACCAGGGCCGCCACCGCCACCACCGCGAGGACGATGCCCGCCGGGATGGCCACGCTGTCGGCCTGGAGCAGGCTGTAGGCCACCGGCAGGGCCATGATCTGGGTGATCACGGCGGGCCCCCGGCTCCAGCCGCGCCGCCGCAGCAGACCGCGCGCGGCAAGCAGCGGCAGCAGCGCCAGGACGATCAGGGTGACGCCCAGGGTGATGGCCTGCTGCCGGTCGTCCGGCGCGCCGGTGAGGCCGAGGACGAACGTCCACACTCCCCCGGTCACCAACGCGGCCCCCTCCAGCCCGGCCAGCGCCGCCGCCAGGGTCAGCCGACGCGGGCGCGGGCCGTCGGCCTCCGCGGGGTTCGGGGTGGGGTTCTGCTCGCTGCTCACCCCAGCAGGGTAGCCGCCGCTGTCACGCCCCCCTGTCCCAGGCGCACACCCTCACCTCTTACCGGATCCCTACCTCTTACCCGATCCCTACCTCGGGCTGGGCCCGGTACCACCCAGTAGGTACGCTGCACCCCATGCGTGCACTTCTCGTGGTCAATCCGGCGGCAACCACCACAAGCGCACGTACGCGCGATGTACTGATCCACGCCCTGGCGAGCGAGATGAAGCTGGAGGCGGTCACCACCGAGTACCGGGGGCACGCGCGTGACCTGGGCCGACAGGCCGCGGACAGCGACGACATAGACCTGGTCGTGGCGCTCGGCGGCGACGGCACCGTCAACGAGGTCGTCAACGGCCTGCTGGACGGCGGCCCCGACCCCGACCGCCTGCCCGGCCTCGCGGTGGTGCCCGGCGGCTCCACCAACGTGTTCGCCCGCGCGCTGGGCCTGCCCAACGATCCGGTCGAGGCCACCGGCGTCCTGCTGGACGCCGTGAGCGAGAAGCGCGAGCGTGTCGTCGGCCTCGGCCTCACCGCGGGCACCCCCGGCACCGCCGACGAGTCGGTCCCGACACGCTGGTTCACCTTCAACGCGGGACTGGGCTTCGACGCCGGCGTGGTCGGCCGTGTCGAGCAGCAGCGCGAACTCGGCAGGACGTCGACCCACGGCCTGTACGTCCGTCAGGTTCTCAGGCAGTTCTTCGGTGAGCCGAACCGCAGACGGGGCACGATCACGCTCGAACGCGAGGGCGCCGCCCCGATCAGCGATCTCGTCGTGGCGATAGTGTCGAACACGTCTCCCTGGACGTATCTCGGCAATCGCCCCATGTATACGTCGCCTAAAGCCTCGTTCGACAAGGGCGTCGACGTATTCGGCCTCAGCCGTCTGTCCACGGCCGCGGTTGCCCGGTATGGCACCCAGTTGCTCACTTCGTCCCCCGAGCGCGGGCCCCATGGCAAGCATGTCGTGTCCCTGCACGACATGGACCGCTTCACCTTGCATTCGAAGGTGCCACTGCCCCTCCAGATGGACGGTGACCACCTCGGACTGCGTACGAGCGTGACGTTCACAGGCGTACGCCGTGCACTGCGTGTGATTGTGTGAGCGGAACAGGCCAAAGTCCTTTCACTCGAACGTTTAGGCCAGGCTCCACCCCATGGAAGTACGGCTGTGACCTAGTCGACACCGAGGAATCAAAAAAAACTTTTCGGAAGGGGTTGTATCCGCCGCCGAGGTTTGCGAGTCTCTACGTGGCGATCGGGACGGCCCGCAACACCGGCCTCCACTGATCACCGGAACCCCTCTTCACACCACAGGACCACGCCGGGGAACCTGGCAGTCGGCCCTTCACTTGTTGAGGGATTCGTGAAAGCGTTCACATTCACAAGCAACTTGCATGTAATACCAAGGAGAGGTAGCAGCCATGGACTGGCGTCACAACGCCGTTTGCCGCGAGGAAGACCCCGAGCTGTTCTTCCCCATCGGCAACACCGGTCCCGCGCTGCTGCAGATCGAGGAAGCCAAGGCCGTCTGCCGTCGCTGCCCGGTTATCGAGCAGTGTCTGCAGTGGGCGCTTGAGTCCGGTCAGGACTCCGGCGTCTGGGGTGGTCTCAGCGAGGACGAGCGCCGCGCGATGAAGCGCCGCGCCGCTCGCAACCGGGCCCGTCAGGCATCCGCCTGACACTCCCACCCCGTTCGACAGCCTGAGCTTGGCGGCGCGTACAGCGAGTGCGCATCTCCCGCCCCCGAGCCGCAGCGCGCAGTACCACCGATGCGCTAGAACACACAGCTAGAACACATAGCAACGAGCACTGGCCTCGGACCCGACCTGGGTCCGGGGTCTTTTGCTGCGCGGGGCTACTTCTGCGCCTGCACCGGGAGGTCCAGGATCACCCGCGTCCCCCGCTCGGGCGCCGGCACCATGTCGAACGTACCGCCCAACTCGCCCTCGACCAGCGTCCGTACGATCTGCAGACCGAGGTTGCCCGAGCGGTGCGGGTCGAAGCCCTCGGGCAGGCCCACGCCGTCGTCCTGGACGGTGACGAGGAGACGGGCCTCCTTGGTGGTGCCGCCGCGCACCGCCGTGACCTCGACGGTGCCGGTCTCGCCCTCGCGGAAGCCGTGTTCCAGGGCGTTCTGCAGGACCTCGGTGAGCACCATCGACAACGGGGTCGCCACCTCGGCGTCGAGTATGCCGAAGCGTCCGCTGCGCCGACCGGTCACCTTGCCCGGCGAGATCTCCGCGACCATCGCCAGCACCCGGTCGGCGATCTCGTCGAACTCCACGCGCTCGTCCAGGTTGTGGGAGAGCGTCTCATGCACGATCGCGATCGAACCGACCCGTCGCACCGCCTCCTCCAGCGCCTCCCGGCCGGGCTCCGACTCGATACGCCGGGCCTGCAGACGCAACAGGGCGGCGACCGTCTGGAGGTTGTTCTTCACCCGGTGGTGGATCTCCCGGATCGTCGCGTCCTTGGTCATCAACTCGCGTTCGCGGCGCCGCAGTTCCGTGACGTCCCGGAGCAGCACCAGCGAACCGATGCGGGTGCCCTTGGGTTTGAGCGGGATCGCCCGGAACTGAATCACCCCGTCGGCCGACTCGATCTCGAACTCGCGGGGCGCCCAGCCGCTGGCGACCTTGGCCAGCGCCTCGTCCACCGGCCCCCGGGTCGGGGCGAGTTCGGCGGTGGTCCGGCCCAGGTGGTGGCCGAGCAGGTCGGCGGCGAGCCCGAGCCGGTGGTAGGCGGAGAGGGCGTTCGGGGAGGCGTACTGGACGATGCCGTCCGCGTCCAGCCGGATCAGGCCGTCGCCGACGCGCGGCGAGGCGTCCATGTCGACCTGCTGGTCCGGGAACGGGAAGGAGCCGGCCGCGATCATCTGCGCCAGGTCGGAGGCGCTCTGCAGATACGTCAGCTCAAGACGGCTCGGGGTGCGCACGGTCAGCAGGTTGGTGTTGCGGGCGATGACTCCGAGGACGCGGGCCGCCCGGCGCACGGGGATCGACTCGACCCGGACCGGGACCTCCTCGCGCCACTCGGGGTCGCCCTCGCGTACGATCCGGCCCTCGTCCAGCGCCGCGTCCAGCATGGGGCGCCGGCCGCGCGGGACGAGGTGGCCGACCATGTCGTCCTGGTAGGAGGTCGGGCCGGTGTTGGGGCGCATCTGGGCGACCGAGACATACCGGGTGCCGTCACTGGTGGGGACCCACAGGACCAGGTCGGCAAAGGAGAGATCGGAGAGCAGCTGCCACTCCGAGACCAGCAGATGGAGCCACT
Source organism: Streptomyces sp. NPDC004752 (assembly GCF_053601275.1). Classification (NCBI taxonomy): domain Bacteria; kingdom Bacillati; phylum Actinomycetota; class Actinomycetes; order Kitasatosporales; family Streptomycetaceae; genus Streptomyces; species Streptomyces sp. NPDC004752. Next base: position 33,940 of record NZ_JBSGBN010000029.1, read on the forward strand.
CGAGATCGGAGTCGTCGAGGGCGGTGTGCTGGCGGACGAGTTCGTTCATGGAGGGCACATGTGCGAGCGTACCCGGCGGTTTGTCCGGCGCTGAAAACACCCGTCGCCGGGGTCCGGGAACACCCGCGGGCCGCGGCGCCTAGAGGGACCCTCAACCCTCCCGGCACCGCAGCCCGGAGCAGCAACGGCCTCGGGGTGTGCGGTCCCGGTCGGCCGAAGGATGAGGAGCCGGGGCAGTCAGGGCAGAGAGCTCCGGATCCTCGGTCCGCCTTCCTGTGCGGGGAAGACGGATGACTGCGGCTACGTCGTACGGTCCCGCCGTACGCCGCGCCTCCACGCATTGTGGACTAGACATGTGGGTGTGTCTATGTGTTGGAGCTTGTTCGTCGTCGCTTCGCAGCCTGAGCGCTCCGCTGGGGAGGGCCGCGATGTGCCGTCGGTCGTCCGCGGCGCCGTTGTGGCTGGTCGCGCAGTTCCCCGCGCCCCTTCGGGGGCGCGGGGGGCCGGATGGCCATGGACATATCCGCGACCGCTTCCGGTTCCTTTCGGCTGCGCCGTCGCGTGCCTGGCGGGACATGCGCAGGTCCTCCTCCACGTCGGGGTACGGGTCCTCCTCCGCCTCGGGGGTGGTGCGGCCCGCTCGTCCGAGGCGGCGCCGGAGCCGACGGCCGGCGGGTCTCTTCTCCTCCCCCGAGGGGCTCGGCGCCCGTGCCGGGTCGATGCTAGATTGGTCTAAACCACATAGACTTTCCAGCCCTCTTCAGACTTCAGAACGGCAGGCCCAGCGTGGAAGTTGTCATCGTCCAGGACGCCAGGGCGGGCGGCGAGCTGATCGCCGAGGCCATGGCCCGGCTGCTCCGGCGCAAGCCCGACGCCGTGCTCGGCGTGGCCACCGGCTCGACCCCGCTGCCCGTCTACCAGGCACTGACGGACAAGCTGCGCTCCGGCGCCGTGGACACCTCGCGGGCACGCATAGCGCAACTCGACGAGTACGCGGGGCTGCCCGCGGACCATCCGGAGTCCTACCGTTCGGTGCTGCGCCGGGAGGTGCTGGAGCCGCTCGGGATCGCGATGGACGCGTTCATGGGGCCGGACGGAACGGCCGAGGACATCCTGGGCGCCTGCGCGGCGTACGACCGGGCGCTCGGAGAGGCCGGCGGCGTGGATCTGCAACTGCTCGGGATCGGGACCGACGGGCATATCGGCTTCAACGAGCCGTGTTCCTCACTCGCCTCGCGCACCCGGATCAAGACGCTGACCGAGCAGACCCGGATCGACAACGCGCGCTTCTTCGACGGCGATATCGAGCAGGTGCCGCACCACGTCATCACGCAGGGCATCGGCACCATCCTGGAGGCCCGGCACCTGGTGCTGCTCGCGACCGGCGAGGGCAAGGCGGACGCGGTCGCGGCGACCGTGGAGGGGCCGGTGGCCGCCGTCTGCCCCGCCTCGGCGCTGCAACTGCACCCGCACGCCACGGTCGTCGTGGACGAGGCCGCGGCCGCCAAACTGAAGCTCGCCGACTACTTCCGGCACACGTATGCCAACAAGCCGGATTGGCAGGGCATCTGACCGCTCCCGGCCGGGACCAAATAGGCTCCGATCACCCCAGAACGCCCCATATAGCCCCTGATCGCTCCGGATTGCTCCGGGCCGCCCAAATGCCGTGGGGCGCCGGGCTACGCCGTGAAGCCCCGGTGCCTGCGGGCGTCACGGTCGGCGTACCCCGGCGACGGCTTCCGTCGCCGCCCGTCCGCACACCCGGGCCGCGCCATGGGCGGCGATGTGCGGGGCGCCGCGCGGCGGGGCCCGGAGGATGATGCCCGGCTCGGCCACGATCGTGTCGGGACGGGCCGCCGACAGGAGGTCGAGGACCGTCGTCATCCAGGGGTGGCGGTGCTCGTCGCGGACGACGGCCGCCATGGTCGACGGCCGCCCGCCGCGGTCCGCACGATCGGTCCCGTGTCCGTGCCGGGGAAGCTGGAGCCCGTACCCGCCTCCGGGCGTGTGACATCCCCGTCCTCCTCGTCGATGGCGACCAGGACGTCGTCGTGTTCGGCGGGCAACTAGTGCCCCAACAGGCAACGTTCGCCCCGTCACGACGCCCGGCACGCTCCCCCGAGCTCTTCGAGCAGGGGGCACCCCCACTCGCCGCACCGGGCACAAGCCCAAGTACGTCCAGTACGAGGGCCTGCACCCGGCACGCCGAGAGCACGCTCCCCCAAGCTCTCGGCTCCGTTCGAGCAGGGGGGACCCCCACGACGCCGCTCCTCAACGGGCAAACGTTGTCTGCCGGGGCGCCAGGCGGTGAGGGCGGCCCGTTGTCCGAGCGAGGCGACATCGCGCCCGAACAGGCCGACGCCAGGCCCGCTGCCGCCAGGCCGACGCGGGGCGCGCGTCAGCCCTTCACGGCGCCCGCGGTCAGACCAGCGGCCATCTTGCGCTGGACGATCAGGAACAGCACGACGATCGGCACGGCCATCATGGTGGCACCGGCCATCATCGGCGCGTACTCGGTGCCGTGCTTGGTGGTGAAGTTGCCGAGCCACACGGTCGCGGTCTGGTGTTCCTGGCTGAGCAGCATCAGGGCGTACAGGTACTCGTTCCATGCCTGGATGAAGCCGTAGACCGAGGTGGCGACCATGCCGGGGGCGAGGAGGGGGAAGACGACGCGGATGAAGGCGCCGGTGCGGGAGCAGCCGTCGACCATCGCGGCCTCCTCCAGTTCCTTCGGGATGTTGACGATGAAGCCGCGCAGCGTCCACACCGTGAAGGGGAGGATGAAGGTCAGGTAGGTGAGGATCAGGCCGCTGAGCTTGTCGTACTGGTGCAGGTCGTTCAGCAGCAGGAAGACCGGGATGATCATGGCGACCAGCGGGACCATCTGCACCGCGAGGATGCCCACGATCACGATCTTTCGGCCGCGGAAGGCGAACCGGGAGATGGCGAGCGCGGCCAGCATGCCGATGACGACGCCGATCGCCACGACGGACAGCGACACGATCAGGCTGCGCCCCACCGGGCCCCAGAAGTCGGCGATGTCCAGCGCTCGGCTGAAGTTGGACAGGGTCAGGCTTGTGGGCAGCAGGCCGGGGTCCGGGTCGATGGCGTCCTTGGCCGGCTTGAAGGCCGTGTTGAGCATCCAGTAGGCGGGGAAGCCGACGATGAGAAAGACCAGGAGGCCGAGGAGGTTCCAGCCGAGCCGGGACCCGCTCCCACGTCGGGATCCGCTCCAGCGCCGGCCGCCGGTGGCGATCGCCCTCGTGCCGCTCATGCTGCTCATGCCGCTCATTCGACATCTCCGATCTTCAGCATCTGGCGCATATAGACGGCGACCACGCCGAGCAGCAGCACCACGGTGATCAGGGCGATCGCCGAGCCCTGCGCGTAGTCGTTGACCACGAAGGCGCGGTCGTAGGAGTAGGTGGTCAGCAGCTGGAACTCGGCCTCCGGGTGCCCGCCCCGCATCACGAAGACCTGCGGGAAGACGCCCATGTCCCAGATGACCGACAGGGTCGTGAGCATCACGATGATCGGCTTGAGGATGGGCAGGGTGACATGGCGGAAGACGCCCCAGCCGCCCGCGCCGTCGAGGCGGGCGGCTTCCTCCAGTTCCCCGGGCACCTGGGTGAGGCCCGCGCTGAGCGTGATGACCACGAAGGGCACGGCGCCCCAGACCACCAGCAGCATGATCACGGCCAGGCCCTCCGGGCCGCTCGCGAACCAGTTGTGGCCGATCATTTCGACGCCCGGCAGCTTGCTCAGCAGCGCGTTGAGGATGCCGTAGTCGGCGTCGAAGAGCCATTTGAAGACGGTGGTGGCGACGATGACGGGCATGCCCCAGCTCGCCACCAGCGCGATGTTGATCAGGGTCTTCACCCAGCTGGAGACCCGCTGCAGCAGCAGGGCGACCAGCATGCCGAGGACCATGGTGAAGATCACCGAGCCGCCCGCGAAGACGATCGTGCGTAGCACGACCTGCCAGAACTCGCCGTCGCCGAGCACCTTGGAGAAGTTGTCGAACCCGACCGACTCGGCCGGCTGGAAGCCCCACAGCTGGGACTGCCCGAACTTCTGGCAGGACAGGGTGACCAGGCGGACCAGCGGATAGCCCATGACCAGGACGAGGATGACCAGACACGGGGCGAGCAGCAGCCAGGGGGTGCCCGCGCCGCCGGACGTCCGCTTTCCGCTCGGCCGTTCCGTGCCGCCCGGTGGTGGCGCCTGCCGCGGCGGCGGCACCTTGGCGGGGGTGGTCGTGTCTGCGGCACTCATCGCGCGCTCCTCAGCGGTCCCTCTGGTCGTACGAAGCCGACATCCCGCACGGAAACCGGAGTTCCGTACGCAGGCCCGGTGCCGGAGGGCCGTGTCTGGGTACGGAGCCTCCTCCCGGAGGGCCGCGCGGGGCCGGAGCCCGCGCGGCCGGACGAGAAGCGGGGCCCCACCCCCGCACTCCCCCCGGGGTCCACGGGGCCCTGCGCTCACGTCACTTGGTGTTGATCACCTTGTCGATCGCGGTGTCCGCCTCCTTCGCGGCGGCCTCGACCGTCTTCTTGCCGGTGCCGATGCTCTGCAGCATGGTCTGCAGGACCTGGGCCTTCTCGACCTGGCCCCAGCCCGGGGCCATCGGGACGAACCAGTTGGACTCGGCCGCGGTGGCCGGGACGGCGGTCGCCGGGTCGTCCTTCAAGGTGGCGAGGTCCGTCTTGTTGTTGGGCAGATTGCCCTTGGCCATCAGGCCCTTCTGGCCCTCGGGGCCGGTGAAGGCGTTGATCCACTCGGCGGCGACGGCCTGGGCCCTGGACTTCACCGGGATGGCGAGGTCGGAGCCGCCGAGGAAGACGGGCATGTTCTTGCCGGACGGGCCGGGCATCACGAAGTTCTCGACGTTGTCCTTCAGTTTGCCGGTCTTGTCGTTCTTCGGGTCGGCCGCGGTCGCGCCCTCCCAGGCGGGGGCGAAGATCATGGCGGACTTGCCCTGGCCGTAGACGATGTAACGGTCGGCCTCGTCCTTGGTCTTGTCGCCGTGCATGTACTGGTCGACGACGTTCTTGAACTCCTTGAGGCCCTTGACGGACTCGGGCGAGGAGAGGGTGCCCTTCCACTGGCCGCCGTCCTCCTCGGCGATGGAGCCGCCGGCGTCGTAGACGAAGGACATGGCCGCGTACCAGTCGCGGGTGGGCTGGTACCAGGCGTTGAACTTGTCGCCCTGCTTCTTCTGGATCCTGTCCAGGGCGGAGGTCAGCTCGGCGTAGGTCTTCGGGGGCGTCTTGACACCGGCCGAAGCGGCCACGTCCTTGCGCCAGTTGGCGACCCGGCCGCCGGCGTAGTACGGCACGCCGTAGGTCTTGCCCTCGTACGTCACCGATGCCTTGAGGCCGTCGAGCCAAGCGGCGGAGTTGCCGTACCCGGCCGGGTCGATGGGGGCGAAGGCGCCCTTGACCAGGTAGCCGAGCATCTCGGTGTTGCCCATCTCGACCACGTCGGGGGCCTTGTCGGTGGCGAGGACGGCGTCCAGCTTGGTGTTCTTGTCCGGCCAGCCGTAGTACTCGTGCTTGATCTTGATGCCGGGGTGTTTCTTCTGCACGGCGGCGTCGGCGGCCTTCACCAGCTCGGGCCAGTTGTTCTGCGCGTCGACGGCGAGCCAGACGGTCAGTTCCCTGGCGTCCGCCCCCTTGCCCGAACCGCCGTCGCCCCCGTTGTCGCTGCCGCACGCCGCGATGGAGACGGCCATGCCCGCGATACCGATCGCGGCTGTCAGCCTGCGCTTCACGCCATCCTCCTCGAATCAGGGATGCCACAAACCCCCCTGCCTCCCCGCGGCGCGCGTCAGCGCTGTGTACCGCCCGTGGGGCCGGGACCTGGACCAATGGTGTAGACCAGTACGGGGAGCTTGGCCCAGACCAATAGGCGTGTCAAGGGCGCTCAAGCAGGCTCCGGACGTCCGTGATGCGACCGAGATATGCAGAGACCCTTCATTGGCCCCCTTCATTGACCCCTCATTGCGCAACCGACAGTTCGGACGGGCCACTTGGGCCGTGTCACGGCCGCCCGGAGGGTGCCATGGACTAGACCAGCAAAGGGCGCGACGGTATACAGAGGAGATCACGGACCGTTCGGGTGGCCTCCCGTCACACGGAGCCGTGCCACGATGTGATCCGTGGCCGATGGGATGTCGGCCGCTTTCGGCACCCGGAGCCGGGAAGGCAGAACATGAGCACCGACGTCAGCAGTGCGGAGAACGAGGGTGGGACGACCGTCCGTACCGCGCGTGTGCCCAAGTACTACCGCCTGAAGAAGCACCTGCTCGACATGACGGAGACGCTCCCGCCGGGCACGTCGGTGCCGCCGGAGCGCACGCTCGCCGCGGAGTTCGACACCTCGCGCACCACCGTCCGCCAAGCCCTTCAGGAGCTGGTGGTCGAGGGCCGGCTGGAACGGATCCAGGGCAAGGGCACGTTCGTCGCCAAGCCGAAGGTGTCCCAGGCGCTGCAACTCACCTCCTACACCGAGGACATGCGGGCCCAGGGTCTGGAACCGACCTCGCAGCTGCTGGACATCGGCTACATCACCGCGGACGACCGGCTCGCCGAACTCCTCGACATCTCGGCCGGCGGCCGGGTGCTGCGCATCGAGCGGCTGCGCATGGCCAACGGCGAGCCGATGGCCATCGAGACCACGCATCTGTCCGCCAAGCGCTTCCCGGCGCTGCGCCGCGGCCTCGTCAAGTACACCTCCCTCTACACCGCCCTCGCCGAGGTGTACGACGTCCGGCTCGCCGAGGCCGAGGAGACCATCGAGACCTCGCTGGCCACCCCGCGCGAGGCGGGCCTGCTCGGCACGGACGTGGGCCTGCCCATGCTGATGCTCTCCCGGCACTCGCTGGACAAGGACGGCAACCCGGTGGAGTGGGTGCGGTCGGTCTACCGCGGGGACCGCTACAAGTTCGTCGCACGGCTCAAGCGCCCGCGGGAATAAGCCACTTGCGGTGCCGCATGCGGTGTGGCGCGAGCCCGGTTCCTGTTCTACGTTCCTCCCGTCACCGCATGAACGGGAGGGCTCCGCGATGCGTACCGCGCATGTCCGCACCATCGCCGTCTGGACGCTCGTCGCGATCGTCGGCGCGACCGGCTGGTCCGTGCTCGCGCTCTCCCGGGGCGAGGAGGTCTCCGCCGCCTGGATGGTGGCGGCCGCCCTCGGCTCGTACGCGATCGCCTACCGCTTCTACGCCTCGTTCATCGCCCGCAGGGTCCTCAAGCTGGACCGGACCCGGGCCACCCCGGCGGAGCGGCTGGACAACGGCATCGACTTCCACCCCACCGACCGACGGGTGCTGCTCGGCCACCACTTCGCGGCGATCGCCGGCGCCGGACCGCTGGTCGGACCGGTGCTGGCGGCGCAGATGGGCTATCTGCCCGGCACCATCTGGATCATCGCCGGGGTGGTCTTCGCGGGCGCCGTCCAGGACATGGTGGTGCTGTTCTTCTCGACGCGCAGGGACGGCAGGTCCCTCGGCCAGATGGCCCGCGAGGAGATCGGCCCGTTCGGCGGCGCGGCGGCCCTCCTCGCCGCCTTCGCCATCATGATCATCCTGCTCGGTGTGCTGGCCCTGGTCATCGTCAACGCCCTCGCCTCCTCCCCCTGGGGCACCTTCTCCATCGGCATGACGATCCCGATCGCCCTGCTCATGGGCTGCTATCTGCGGGTGCTGCGGCCGGGCCGGGTGACGGAGGTGTCGCTGATCGGGGTGGCGCTGCTGCTGCTCGCGCTGGTGGGCGGGCGCTGGGTCGCCGAGTCGTCCTGGGCGGACACCTTCACCCTGGCACCCTCGACGCTGGTCGTCTGGCTGGTGGCATACGGCTTCATCGCCTCGATCCTGCCCGTGTGGACGCTGCTCGCGCCCCGCGACTACCTCTCCACCTTCATGAAGATCGGCACCATCGTGCTGCTCGCGCTGGGGGTCGTGATCACCCTGCCGACGCTGCGGATGGACGCGGTCACCGACTTCGCCGCGCGCGGCGACGGGCCGGTCTTCGCGGGCTCGCTCTTCCCGTTCGTGTTCATCACCATCGCCTGCGGCGCCCTGTCCGGCTTCCACGCGCTGATCTCCTCCGGCACGACGCCCAAGATGATCCAGAAGGAGACGCAGATCCGGCTGATCGGCTACGGCTCCATGCTGATGGAGTCGGCCGTGGCGGTCATGGCGCTGGTGGCGGCGAGCATCATCGACCCCGGGCTGTACTTCGCGATGAACGCGCCCTCCGGGGCGATCGGCACGACGGTGCAGAACGCCTCGCAGGTCGTGAGCGGTTGGGGCTACCACATCTCCCCCGCCGAGCTGGCGCAGGCCGCGAAGAACGTCGAGGAGTCCAGCCTGCTGTCCCGCACGGGCGGCGCGCCCACCCTGGCCGTCGGCGTCTCGGAGATCTTCGCCAAGGTCACCGGGGGCGGTCTGCGCGCCTTCTGGTACCACTTCGCGATCATGTTCGAGGCGCTGTTCATCCTGACGGCGCTGGACGCGGGCACCCGGGTGGGCCGCTTCATGCTCCAGGACACCCTCGGCAACCTCTACCGGCCGTTCCGGAACATCGGCTGGAAGCCGGGGCTGGTCGTCACCAGTGCCCTGGTGTGCGGGCTGTGGGGCTACTTCCTGTGGGTCGGCGTGCATGAGCCGCTCGGCGGCATCAACCAGCTGTTCCCGATCTTCGGCATCTCCAACCAGCTGCTGGCGGCGGTCGCCCTGGCCGTCTGCACCACGCTGCTGGTGAAGTCCGGCCGGCTCAAGTGGGCCTGGGTCACCGGGATCCCGCTCGCCTGGGACACGACGGTGACGCTGACCGCGAGCTGGCAGAAGGTGTTCTCCTCGGACCCCAAGGTCGGCTTCTTCAAACAGCGCCAGGTGTTCCAGGACGCCATCGACGCGGGACAGGTGCTGCCGCCCGCCAAGAACATGGCCGACATGCACACCGTGGTCACCAACTCCACGGTGGACGGCGTCCTCTCCGCGGTGCTCGCCCTGCTGGTCGTGATCGTCGTCCTGGACGCGTTGCGGGTGTGCATGCGGCACATCCGCCGCCCGGCGCTGTCCACCCTGAGCGAGACGCCCTACGTCGAGTCGAAGATCACCGCCCCGGACGGGCTGGTCCCGACGCGGACCGAGAAGGAGGCGGCTCGGCATGCGGCCGGCACTGCGGCGGGTGGCTAGCGGACTGCGCGGACTGCGCTGGTATGTGCGGGAGTTGACGGGCGAGTCGGCCTACGAACGCTATGTCGCGCAGCTGGCGGAGCGGCATCCGGAGGCGGCGCCGCCGTCCCGCCGGGAATTCGAGCGGATGCGCACGGACCGCCAGGAGTCGGACCCCCGCCAGGGCTTCCGCTGCTGCTGAGCACGCCGTTCGCGACCGGGACGACATCTTCGCCGAGGCCGACGACGCAGCCGACCACGCCTTCGCCCCGACCCGTCCGGCCACGGGGGCGCCGCGCGGCGGCCGGCTCCCGCAGACCTTCCGAGCCCCGGTCGGCGGCCCGTTCACCCGCTGGTTCCATCGCTGGTTCCATCGCTGGTTCCGTCGCTGGGCGCTGCTCGCGGGCCGGGTGGCCGGGATGGTGCAGCGGACGGTCGCCGTCGTCCTGAAGACCGCCCTGAAGGCCGCCCTGAAGGCCGCCCTGAAGGCCGTCAAGGCTCCGGCGGGCGTGGACGAGCGCCCCGAACGGGCGTGGGGCACCGCACCGGCAACCACGCATCCGCAACGTGCCGTCGGAGCCGACGAGCGACGGCGATCCGTTGACGTACTACACAACATCTGGGGGTGTCATGACGGCCCGACACTAGATGTATGCTCATGCTCGCTGTCGCCGCAGGGGAATCCGGTGTGAATCCGGAACTGTCCCGCAACGGTGTACTCATGCGCGTATGCCCACATACCCGCATGCAGGCTTCAGTCCGAGGACCTGCCGACGGCGCACCCGACCGTCCGGTCCGGGTGCCCTGACGTCCGGGCCTCGTGGAATGGGCCGGTGGGCGCGACGCCGTGTGCGCTCGTGTGCTGCCCCCTGCCCTCCGCAAGGCCCCGTGCCGAGCGAGGGAGAGCCCCACGTGACCATCGCGCCAGCCGACCCGGCTTCAGCCGACCCGGTTTCAGCCGCCCAGGCGACCGCGGTCCCGGTGGAGACCGACGGTCCCGGTGCCGCGCTGCTGCGGACCCTGACCGAGCTGACCGCCGACCTGCCCGACGCCGACCCCGGCCGGGTCGCCGCCGCCGCGCTGCGCGGCCGGTCCGCGCGGGCCGACGCCGATGTCGCCGCGGAGTTGCGGGAGCTGGCCACCGAGGCGGCCGCCGGCCTGATCTCGGAGGACCCCGCCTACTCGCGGCTGGCCGCCCGGCTGTTGACCCGCTCCATCCGCGCCGAGGCCGCCACACAGGGCGTCACCTCGTTCACCGGGTCGATCGCCGTGGGACACCGGGAAGGACTCATCGCCGACCGCACCGCCGCCTTCGTGGAGCTGCACGCCGAGCGGCTCGACGCACTGATCGACCCCGCGGCCGACGACCGCTTCGGCTACTTCGGACTGCGCACACTGCACAGCCGCTACCTGCTCCGGCACCCCCTGACCCGCAAGGTCGTCGAGACGCCCCAGCACTTCATGCTGCGGGTGGCCGCCGGCCTCGCCGATGGAGGCGCCGCCGGGGGAGATTCCGGGCACGCCGTGGACGAAGTCGCCGCGCTCTACCGGCTGATGAGCCGCCTCGAGTACCTGCCCTCCTCCCCCACGCTCTTCAACTCCGGCACCCGCCACCCGCAGATGTCGTCCTGCTATCTCCTCGACTCCCCCAAGGACGAGCTGGACTCCCTCTACGACCGCTACCACCAGGTGGCCCGCCTCTCCAAGCACGCCGGCGGCATCGGCATCGCCTACTCCCGCATCCGCTCCCGCGGTTCGCTGATCCGCGGTACCAACGGGCACTCCAACGGCATCGTCCCGTTCCTGAAGACCCTCGACGCCTCCGTGGCCGCCGTGAACCAGGGCGGCCGGCGCAAGGGCGCGGCGGCGGTCTATCTGGAGACCTGGCACTCGGACATCGAGGAGTTCCTGGAGCTGCGCGACAACACCGGCGAGGACGCCCGCCGTACGCACAACCTCAATCTCGCCCACTGGATCCCGGACGAGTTCATGCGGCGGGTCGACGCCGACGAGCGGTGGTCGCTGTTCTCCCCGTCGGACGTGCCCGGGCTGGTCGACCTGTGGGGCGAGGAGTTCGACGCCGCCTACCGCGGGGCGGAGGCGGCCGGGCTCGCGAGGAAGACCATCCCGGCCCGTGATCTCTACGGCCGCATGATGCGCACCCTCGCGCAGACCGGCAACGGCTGGATGACCTTCAAGGACGCGGCCAACCGCACCGCCAACCAGACGGCCGAGCCGGGCCATGTCGTCCACTCCTCCAACCTCTGCACGGAGATCCTGGAGGTCACCGACGACGGCGAGACCGCGGTCTGCAACCTGGGCTCGGTCAACCTCGGCGCGTTCGTGAGCGGCGGGGGCATCGACTGGGAGCGGCTGGACGAGACCGTCCGCACCGCCGTGACCTTCCTCGACCGGGTCGTCGACATCAACTTCTACCCGACCGAGCAGGCGGGTCGTTCCAACGCCAGATGGCGGCCGGTCGGCCTGGGCGTGATGGGCCTCCAGGACGTCTTCTTCAAGCTGCGCCTGCCCTTCGACTCGGCGCAGGCGAAACAGCTCTCCACCCGCATCGCCGAGCGCGTCATGCTCGCCGCCTACGAGGCATCCGCCGGCCTCGCCGAGCGGAGCAGCCCGCTGCCCGCCTGGGAGCAGACCCGTACGGCGCGGGGTGTCCTGCACCCCGACCACTACGGCGTCGAGTTCACCTGGCCGGAGCGCTGGGCGGCGCTGCGCGAGCGGATCGCGACGACCGGCCTGCGCAACAGCCTGCTGCTCGCCATCGCGCCCACCGCGACCATCGCGTCCATCGCCGGGGTCTACGAGTGCATCGAGCCCCAGGTCTCGAACCTGTTCAAGCGCGAGACCCTCTCCGGTGAGTTCCTCCAGGTCAACTCGTACCTGGTGCAGGACCTCAAGGAGCTGGGCGGGTGGGACGCCCGCACCCGCGAGTCGCTGCGCGACGCCAACGGCTCCGTACAGGACTTCGCGTGGCTCCCGGCAGAGGTGCGCGCCCTGTACCGCACGGCGTGGGAGATCCCGCAGCGCGGCCTGATCGACATGGCCGCGGCCCGCACGCCCTATCTGGACCAGTCCCAGTCCCTGAACCTGTTCATGGAGACGCCGACCATCGGCAAGCTCTCCTCGATGTACGCCTACGCCTGGAAGCAGGGTCTGAAGACCACGTACTACCTGCGGTCCCGCCCGGCGACCCGGATCGCCCGCGCGGCCCGGGCGCAGCCCCGGGCCACCGTCCCCGTGCAGGCCGTCCCGGACCCCGAAGCGATCGCCTGCTCCCTGGAAAACCCCGAGTCCTGCGAGGCATGCCAGTGATCTCCCACCGTTCCCAGAACCTTCTCGACCCCGGCTTCGAGCTGACCCTGCGCCCCATGCGCTACCCCGACTTCTACGAGCGCTACCGGGACGCCATCAAGAACACCTGGACCGTGGAGGAGGTCGACCTGCACTCCGACGTCGCCGACCTCGCCAAGCTCACCCCCGCCGAGCAGCACCTCATCGGCCGGCTGGTCGCCTTCTTCGCCACGGGCGACTCGATCGTCGCGAACAATCTGGTGCTGACGCTGTACAAGCACATCAACTCCCCCGAGGCGCGGCTGTACTTGAGCCGTCAGCTGTTCGAGGAGGCCGTGCACGTCCAGTTCTATCTGACGCTGCTGGACACCTATCTGCCCGACCCGAAGGACCGTGCGGCGGCCTTCGCCGCGGTCGAGAACATCCCGTCCATCCGGGAGAAGGCCGAGTTCTGCTTCCGGTGGATGGACTCGGTCGAGCGCCTGGACCGCCTGGAGTCGACGGCCGACCGCCGGCGTTTCCTGCTCAATCTGATCTGCTTCGCCGCGTGCATCGAGGGCCTGTTCTTCTACGGCGCCTTCGCGTACGTCTACTGGTTCCGCAGCCGGGGCCTGCTGCACGGCCTGGCCACGGGCACCAACTGGGTGTTCCGCGACGAGACCATGCACATGTCCTTCGCCTTCGACGTGGTCGACACGGTCCGCAAGGAGGAGCCGGACCTCTTCGACGACCGGCTCCGGCAGCAGGTCACCGACATGCTCCGGGAGGCCGTCGAGGCGGAGCTGCAGTTCGCGCGCGACCTGTGCGGTGACGGCCTGCCGGGCATGAACACCGACTCGATGCGGCAGTACCTGGAGTGCGTCGCCGACCAGCGTCTGACCCGGCTCGGCTTCGCCCCGGTGTACGACTCCGAGAACCCCTTCTCCTTCATGGAGCTGCAAGGGGTTCAGGAGCTGACCAACTTCTTCGAGCGGCGCCCGTCGGCGTACCAGGTGGCGGTGGAGGGCACCGTCGACCTGGACGAGGACTTCTGATCCCGCTCCTCGTCCGCCGCCTCCCCGGCCTCCCTGAGCTGTCGGTCGACGCGCCGGTCGCGCACGATACCGAACACCGACGGGAGGACCAGGAGGACGAGGATCCCGAGGACCGCGAGCATGCCGATCATGCCTTCGATCTGGTTCGTGTTCATGGAATCCACTGTCGCGCCTGACACCCCGCACCGGCAGTGGCAGGACTGCCGCACACCCTCGAATTACTGCCAGCGGCGAGGCACACTGGCAGCATGCTGAAGAACGTGGCGGCCGTCCTGCTGGACGGCGTACACCCCTTTGAGCTGGGCGTCGTCTGCGAGGTGTTCGGCCTCGACCGCGGCGACGAGGGACTGCCGAGGTACGACTTCGCCGTGGTCTCGGCGGAGGGCCCGGCGCTGCGCACCCATGTCGGCGGGCTGACCGTCTCGACGCCGTACGGGCTGGACCGGCTGGCCGAGGCCGACCTGATCGCGGTACCGGCCGGCGAGGAGTTCGTCACCCGCGACTACCCGCCCGAGCTGCTGAAGTCCCTGGTCGCGGCGGTGGAGCGCGGGGCGCGGGTGCTCAGCGTCTGCTCCGGGGTGTTTGTGCTCGGCGCCGCCGGGCTGCTCGACGGGCGGCGGTGCAGCGTGCACTGGCGGCAGGCCGGGGAGCTGGCCGCGCGCTGCCCGCGGGCGATCATCCAGCCGGACGTGCTCTACGTCGACGCCGACCCGGTGATCACCTCCGCCGGCACCGCGGCCGGGATCGACGCCTGTCTGCACCTCGTGCGCAAGGAGCAGGGCCCCGAGGTCGCCAACAAGATCGCCCGGCGCATGGTGGTGCCGCCGCACCGGGACGGCGGACAGGCCCAGTACGTCGAGCGCCCGCTGCCCAGGAGCCGGTGCGACACCGTCGGCGAGGTGCTGGCCTGGATGGAGCAGCACCTCGACCGGGAGGTCACCGTCGAGCTGCTCGCCGCCCGCGCCCATATGGCGCCGCGCACCTTCGCCCGCCGCTTCCAGCAGGAGACCGGCACCACCCCCTACCGCTGGATCCTGCGCCAACGGGTGCTGCTGGCACAGGAGTTGCTGGAGGGCACGGACGAGACGACGGACGCGATCGCGGCGCGCACCGGATTCGGTACGGCCGCCGCGCTGCGCCACCAGTTCGTCCGGGCGCTGGGCACGACCCCGCACGCCTACCGGCGCGCGTTCCGGGGCCCCGTGGCCGCCTGAACACGCACCGGTAGCCGAGAGCGACGCGCGCCGTCAGGGTCGGTCGCGCGGCGTCCGGTTCAGTAGCGCGGCGTCAGCAGGTGCCGGACACCGGCCGTCACCACGCCACGGGTGTCAGCAGCAGCCGCTGCGGACGGAGCGTGATGCCCACCCGGTCCCCGTCGTTCGACCCACTGACCTGCTCGAAGCGGTACTTCGACGACAGCGCCGCGGTGATCAGGGTCAGCTGCGCCATCGAGAAGTGGTCGCTCGGGCACTTGCGGTTGCCCACGCCGAACGGGCTCATCGCGTACTTCGGCACCTCCTTGGCCCGCTCCGGCAGCCAGCGGTCGGGGTCGAAGCCGAGATTGTCGGCGAACGAGCGGGCGTCGCGCTGGACGGCGTACGGGCTGTAGACGATGTCCGCCCCGGCGGGAATGCGATAGCCGCCGAGCGTGGTGTCGGTGACCGCGCGCCGCGTCAATATCCATACGGCCGGGCGCAGGCGCAGCGCCTCGACGACGACATTGTTCGTGTGCCGCAGCCCGCGGACATCGTCGAATCCGACCGGTCGGCCGCCGGTGACGGATTCCACCTCGTCGCGCACCTGCTCGGCGTGTTCCGGGTGTTCGGCGAGCACCTGGAGCAGCCACATGATCGTGGAGGCGACCGTTTCGCTGCCAGCGGTGAGTATCGCGACGACCTGGTCGTGGATCTCCTGCTCCCCGATGGGGTCGCCATTCTCGTCCTGTGCCGTCAGCAATGCCGTCAGCAAATCGTCCGGCTTTTGACCGGATGCCCGGCGTTCGGCGATGATCTCGTCGACGAGGAGGTGCAAATCGGCCAGTGCCCGGTTGAATTCGCGGTTGGCCGGAAGAGGCAGTTTGTACAGCGGTCCGAGCGGCACCACCATCCGGCGGTACATACCACGGAAAACGGTGGAGAGCGCGACGCACAACCGCTCGGCCCCCTCGTCCATAAAGTCGCCGCGCAGCAGGCAGCGGGCGGCGATGCGCACCGCGATCCGGAAGGACTCCGAGGTGCAGTCGACGATCTCGCCGGGCCGCCAGCGCTCGGTCAGCGCATGCGCCTCCTCCTCCATGATCGGCCCGTAGGCGGGGATGGCGTCGAGCCTGAAGGCGGGCTGGATGGTGCGCCGCTGACGGCGGTGCTGGGGCCCGTTGGCGGTGGCCACGCCCTCCTTGCCGACCAGTCCCTCCAGGGACTCCCACAGCGGTCCGTCGATCTTGTAGTCGGGGCTGAGCGCCAGCGCTCCGGTGAGCGCCGGGGTGGTCACGGCGTACACCGTCTTCGGGCCGAGCTTCAGCCGTACGACGTCGCCGTGGTCCCGCAGTTGGGACATGAAGGCCAGCGGGTCGCGGACCAGCTTCCAGCCATGGCCCAGGACCGGCACGGCGCCGCCCGCCAGGGGCGGTTCGAACAACTCGGGCGCCTCGGGCGTCTCAGGTGTCTCCAGTGTCCCGGGGGTCTCCGGTGTCTCCGGTGTCCCGGGGGTCTCCGGTGTCCCGGGGGTCTCGGGCTTCACGTGCTTGACGGTCATTTCCCACCTGCCGCTTCCTTGTTGACGTACGGGGGCGTGGACCGGTCCTCCCAGCTGTCGACCCGGTAACGGCCGGATTCGTGGTGGAACCAGTAGACCGAGCTGAACCAGTTGCGCATGGCGCAGACACAGGCTCGTACGGCGACGCCGAGTTCCTTTCCTCGGGTCGTGCCGTCGTCCAGATGATCGGCGAACCGCTCGGCCGTGCGTTCCGCCTCGATGAATTCCGTTATGCATTTCTCGATGCGCCGCCGGACGTCGCCGACCGCTTCTTCCAGGGTCATCCCTTCATGAGTGACAAGACTGATTCCGAGATTGTGGACCTCATCTCCCGCTATTTCCTTGGGGAGTGAGCAGAGGTCGTTGTACCAGGCGGCGAATTCCTGGCTGAGCAAGGCCGGACGACGATATGCCGGGTCTTTCCGCACGGCGTCGGGGAGTTCGAGTCCGGCGCTCGGCTCCAGCAGGTCCGTCCATATCCAGTGGGCGAACGTCAGGCGCCGCAGGGCGAGATACTCCTCGACGCCGGGAACATATCCCTCGGTGCGATTGCGGAACTCGCGGTCGTACGCCTCGATCACCGCGTGGAAGTGGCGGGCGAACCGCGCGTTCCAGGTCGGCGGCAGGAAGGAGTACAGCCGCACCATGCTGTCCGCGAACCCCGCGACCACGGGATCCTGGTGGTTCAGATGGTGTCGGGGTGAGTCCAGGGCCGTGTGCAGCCGGGACCGCAGCCGCCGCCAGTCGGCCGCGCGGCCGTGCACGATGTCACGGTCGTGCCGGTCGTCCCAGACGAAGAACCACGCGCTGTAGTCGGCTATGGCCTGTAGGACGTCGTCGGGGGCGCCCGTGTAGTACCCCGCCATCAGATCCGTGTAGCACAGGCCATCGGCATATTCCGCAATCTTGTCCGCCGGCATGAGCCGCTTTTCGAGCAGCCAGAGGCGGGTCTTCTCCTGGAGTTGTGGCCAATACGGATGCAGTTTCCGGGGAAAGGCTTCCTCGATCACCGGAAGAGCGAGCGACGGTGGGACCGCGATCGCCGTGGGCGTCGATGTGGTGCCGTGTGGTATTGCATGCACGAACAAACCCCTCTCAGCCGTCAGATGCGCACGCGCCGCTTGCTGTGCCGGGCGTGCGCCGTTGTGTATCCCCCCGACTTCCCATTCAGCACCACAACTGACCGATCTGGGAACGGATTTGCTCCATTCACTACCCCGGAGCGCGGAGGTTCTCCCCTGCTGCGATCGACTGTGCAGCGCTACGCACGACGCCCGGCCAGGGAGTTCCCTGGCCGGGCGTCGCAACCGGCTGATCAGGCGCCGCCACCGGTTGGTCGGGCGTCGCGCGGCTGGTCGGGCGTTGCCACCGGCTGGTCCGGCCTCGCCACTGGCCGGTCGGGGCCGCATTCGGCCTCAGTCGTTGGCGACCACCGGGTAGCGTGGCTCGTTCTCGGCCATCTGCCGCAGCGCGTCCTTGCGCTCGCGCTTGGAGAGCCGGTCGATGTACAGGTACCCGTACAGGTGGTCGGTCTCGTGCTGCAAACACCGTGCGAAGTAGCCGGTGCCGCGCACCTTGACCGGGTTGCCCCGCTCGTCCTGCCCGGTCACCTCGGCGTAGTCGGGCCGGGCCAGCGGCGCATACGCGGTCGGTACGGACAGGCAGCCTTCGTTGCTGTCGTCGAGCCGGCGCCGCTCGGCGGGCAGGTCCACGAGCCGGGGGTTGCAGACCACGCCGACATGCCGGGCACCCTCGTCGTCCTGGCAGTCGTAGACGAAGACCTTCAGCTCGACGCCGATCTGGTTGGCGGCCAGGCCCACGCCCTCGGCGGTGCGCTGGCTGGCGAACATGTCCGCGACCAACTGCTGGAGTTCCTCGCCGAACTCGGTGACGTCCGCGCACTCCTTGTGCAGCGCCGGATGGCCCACGACCGTGATCGGCCGCGAGGTGCCGCGCTCCCGCCAGGCGGCCTCGCGCTCCTCGGTGTCCTCGGTGTCGACGACGAAGCCCTCGTCGTCCACGGGGAGCACGCCCGCGTGCTGCTGATCGGTGTCCTGCTGCGCCATGAGCGACGTACGCCTTCCTCACAAAGCGGGGATGAAGTTGCTGATACAGGGTACGGGTGCCGCGCCCCGGAAGAGGCCCGGGGCGATATCCACCATGCGGCTCCGCCGCGCTGATGATCCCCCTGTTCGAGCGAAGCCGAGAACGTGGGGGTGGGCCCTGGCCCGCGACCGGCCACGACAAACCCGCGGCCGGGCAACGGCCTCTAACAGACCTCTTCGAGATCCCGCCAGTCCCGGGAGTCCGGGCTGTCCGCGACCCACCCGTCCAGCAACCCCCGGACCAGCGAGGCCGGGGCGGCAACGCCGCACTCCCGCTCCGGCACCCACAGCTGCCCGTCCGTGCGGTGTCCGAGCGGCCCGGGATGCCCCGGCTCGCTGTGATCGTGCGGATCCAGGTGTTCCCCGTCGCCCTCGTCGGAGGGCATCCGCGACTCGGAGCACATCCGGCACAGCAGCCGCACGGACGAGGACCAGTCCTCCGCGGCGAAGCCGGCGTCGGCGGCCAGCTGTTCCAGCGCGTCCCGGTCGGCCTCGGTGGCGGCCTCCAGCAGGACCACCCAGGTGGGCACGGGCGAGGGGGCCCACAACTCGATCTCGTCGAAGACCGGGTAGGCGTGCCCGGCGGCCGTGGTGCGCTCGCCGTGCGGTACCCCGTCGTGCAGCACGACCTCGCCCCAGCGCCGCCCCGACGAGGGCAGCGGAATGGACAGCACCTCGATCCGCGCCGGGTCGAGCCTCCTGCCCCAGACGACCTCGGCCTCGCCCTCCGGGGACAGCCGTACGGCCGCGCTGCCCAGCTCCATGCCGAGCGGTTCACCGGAGGCGCCGGCGCCTCCCTGGGTCTTCGGCGGCCGGGAGGTACCCCCGGGCACCCGCAGCCCGTATGCCTGCCAGGCGCGGTGGGCCAGCGGCCAGTCCTGGAGGGCGGTGGCGGCGATGCCCACGTTCCACCAGTCGGGCGCGCCGGTCTCCCGGTCGAGCAGGGCCACGGCCCGCAGGCCGGCGGCGCGGGCCTGCTCCCAGTCGTGCCGGAACTTGTGCAGCAGGGCGAGGTTGAACCAGGACTCGGACAGCCAGGGCTCCAGATCGGCGGCGCGCGTCAGCAGCTCACCCGCGTCCTCGTACCGGCCGTCGCCGATGAGCGTGAACGCCCGGTCGGTGGCCTGCCGCCAGGAGGCGGAGGGCCGGTGCCGTCCCTTGCCGAAGATCCTCACGATTCCCGCCTGCCAGTTCCAGATCCGCACTGTGGGCTGGCTTGTGCCCCCGGACACCCTCTCCCTCGCATCCAACCACGTACGGCAGGAGAGGCGCTCATTACCCATGGGTTACCCAGCCGGGGGCCGGGTCAGACCGTCCGGTCCGGCGTCCGCCCTGGCCGAGAAGCTCGCGCGCCGCACCTCGTTCCCCCAGCACCCGCGCGAGCGACTCCACCACCTCGGGCGCGTAGTCCCCGGCGGTACCCAGCCGCAGCTCCTCCAGGGCCTTGAGCGGGGCTCCCGGACCGGCGTCCCGCGCCTTCTCCTCGTATGCGTTCACGGCCCGGATGATCCGCGCGGCCACCGGCTGCTCCCGGTAGGGGTCGGCCTGCCGCTCCACGACCACCGCGACCGCCGCGACCACCCCGGTCTGCCGTACGACGGCACCGCCGAGCAGCGCTATCCGCCGCTGTTCCGCGGCGGGCAGCCCGGCGGTGGCCCCGGCCGACACCGGGTCGACCAGGCTCAGCTGGCCGATGTCGTGCATGAGGGCCGCGTACTCCAGCACGGTCAGCTCGGGCGCGGTCAGCCCGAGGTCCCGGCCGACGGCCTGGCTGAGCGCGGCCACCCGGTGGGCATGTCCGGCCGGGGTGTAGCCGGCTATCTCGGTGGCCCGGGCGAGGGAGGCGATGGTCTGCCGGTAGGTGGCGCGCACGGCGGTGTACCGGCGCAGGGTGAGCTGGGTGAGCAGGAGCGGCAGGCAGAACACGGGCAGTGCCCACAGTCCGACGACGGCCACCGCCGGCGCCATCACCGCGCCCGTCGCGCACACCGCCGATCCGATGCCGAGCAGCCCGCGCAGTTCGTCCCGCAGCAGCGGGCCGAACGGCCACCGGGTGCGGGAGTGGGCCAGGGCGGCGGCCAGGACCGCGTCGCACAGGGCGGTGAGCACGAGGAGCGCGAGCAGCAGCACGGCGTGCGCGGAGCCGCCCAGGGCCCCGAACAGGCCGTCCCCGTACAGGGGTTGGCAGCAGACGGCGGCGAAGCCGATGGTGAGGACCCGGCGGGCCAGGTGGTCGAGCGTGCGGGTCCGGCCGCACCACAGGTGCGGGACGCTGCCGAGCAGCGAGGCGGCGAGGACGACGGTGACGACCTGCGCGGCCCGGACGGGTGTCCCCGCGCTGTGGGCCAGGTTCAGCGCGTGGGGGGTGGTCGCGTGCCCGGCCCCCTCGCCGAGCAGCGCGTACGACAGGGCGCTGGCCGCGCCGAGCGACGCGGTCTCCCTGACGTCGGCGCCGGTGACGGTCACGGGGACGCCGGCCACCCGGGCCGGGCCGGGGGGCCGGGGGACGGTCAGCTCGCCGACGGCTATGAGCACGCCGAAGGCGAGGGCGGTCCCGCGCTGCTCCAGGCCACAGCCGAGGGTGACGGCGAGGGAGACGGCGGCGAGCAGCGCGGCGCAGACATGGACGAGCCGGAGCGCGCTCATCGGTGTGCCTCACGCGGGCCCGGGTGTGCCTCACGCAGGCTCGGATGTGCCTCACGCAGGCCCGGGACGGGTTCGGCGGGCGGCACCGGGTGGCCCGGCTCGTCGGCGGTGACCGCGGGATGCCAGCCTCCCCCACGCTCGGCTTCGGTCGAGCCGGGGCACCCCCATCGCCCCACGGCCCGGACCAGCGCGGCGACCATCCGGGGGTCGAACTGGGTCCCGGCGCAGCGCTCCAACTCCCGTAGCGCCGTCGGCACCGGCCGCGCCCTGCTGTAGGAGCGCGTGGACGTCATCGCGTCGAACGCGTCGGCGACGGCCACCACCCGGGCGCACTCCGGGATCTGAGCGCCGGCCAGCCCGTACGGGTAGCCGCTGCCGTCGAGCCGTTCGTGGTGGTGCAGGATCGCCGCCCGGGCCTCGCCGAGGAAGGAGATCCCCCGCACCATCTCGTGGCCGTACTCGGGATGCAGTTCGATCACCCGCCGCTCCTCGGGGGTGAGCGGCCCGTCCTTGCGCAGCAGCCGGGTCGGCACGCCCAGCTTGCCCACGTCGTGCAGGATCCCGGCGAACCGCAGCACCTCGACGCGGTCGTCGTCCAGGCCGAGTTCGCGGGCGATCAGCACGGATGCCTGCCCGACCCGTTCGCTGTGGCCGCGGGTGTAGCCGTCCTTGATGTCGACGGCCTGCACGAGCGCGCGGATCGTCGCCTGGTGGGCCGCCCGCTCCCGGTGGTACTGCGCGAAGACCCACCAGGACACGCCCATCGGCAGCAGCACGAGCAGCGCGGCGACCGGCCCGTGCGGGCTGCGCCACAGCACGGCCATCATCAGCCCGGCCAGTCCGTGCACGGCGATCGGTGCGAGCGAGCGGGGCAGCAGCCCGCGCCAGGCCCGGCGCGCCGGTACCCGGTCGGCCAGGGCGAGGATGCCGCCGTCGAGCGCGGCGAGGACGAGGCAGAAGGCGAGCACGGCGGCGGCGACCGGCACGAGGGCGTAGGGGAAGTCGGAGTTCACGACCGCGCCCCGGCCGCCGAGCGCCCCGTGCACACGGGCCGCGGCCCACACGGCGAGCGAGGACTGGGCGGCGCGCCAGATCCGGCGCAGCGCGCGGGGCCGTTCGGCGGGCGAGAGCAGGGCGCCGGGCACCGGTACGAGCGCGGCGGCGGGCGCG
Source organism: Streptomyces sp. NPDC004752 (assembly GCF_053601275.1). Taxonomy (NCBI): domain Bacteria; kingdom Bacillati; phylum Actinomycetota; class Actinomycetes; order Kitasatosporales; family Streptomycetaceae; genus Streptomyces; species Streptomyces sp. NPDC004752. The sequence goes on from NZ_JBSGBN010000029.1 coordinate 56,142, forward strand.
GGCAGCAGAAAGGCCCCGGCGAGCAGGACGGGGTGGAAGGTGCCTCCGAAGCGGCGCCGGACGATCTGCTCGCAGGCCGCGTAGAGCGCGGTGAGCAGCGCGACCGCCCACCAGGGCGCATCGGTCTGGGGCAGCGGCAGCAGGCCGAGCAGGGCCAGCGCGGCGGCGCAGGCCACGTACACCCGTGCCCGTGCCGGAACCGCCTCCATCACGCCCTCCCCCGACCATGCCCGTCCTGGCTTTGGAGCCTAGGGCGCGGATCGGGGGGTCCGTGGGCCCCTGCCGCACGGATTAGCACGTTCGGGTGATGACCTGGGAGTCAGTCAGCAGCGGGGTCGGGCCGCGGAGAGCGCGGGCCCAAGGGCCTGTCAAGCCGGTCAGGACTCCTGCGGGGTCGCCGTGATGTCGTGCTCGGGGACGGCCTGGCCGGAGCGGATCAGATCGATCCGCCCCATGACCTTGGCGCGCAGGTCGATCGGCACGTCGTCATGGCCGCAGCAGCGCTTGACCAGCTTCTTCACCGCCTGCTCCAGGCCGTACTTCTCCAGGCACGGCGAGCACTCCTCGAAGTGCTGCTGGAACTTGTCGCGATCGGCTGCCGGCATCTCACGGTCAAGGAACTCGTACAAATGATCGAGTACCTCACTGCAGTCCGTCTCGTGCGGCCCTCCGCAGCTCATGAGCCCGAGCCTTTCGCTTCGTTCGACTCTCCGGCGCCCGCCGGGACGAGCCCGCGCTCGCGGGCGTAGTCCTCCAGCATGCCGCGCAGTTGACGGCGGCCCCGGTGCAGCCGGGACATCACCGTACCGATGGGTGTCCCCATGATGTCCGCGATCTCCTTGTACGCAAAGCCCTCTACGTCAGCGAGGTAGACGGCGATGCGGAATTCCTCGGGGATCGCCTGCAGCGCTTCCTTCACGTCCGAGTCGGGCAGGTGGTCGAGCGCCTGCGACTCGGCGGAGCGCAGACCGGTCGACATGTGTGACTCGGCGCGGGCGAGCTGCCAGTCCTCGATCTCCTCGGTCGCACTGCGCTGCGGCTCGCGCTGCTTCTTGCGGTACGAGTTGATGAAGGTGTTCGTGAGGATCCGGTACAGCCACGCCTTGAGGTTGGTGCCCTCACGGAACTGGTGGAAGGACGCGTACGCCTTGGCATACGTCTCCTGCACCAGGTCCTCGGCGTCGGCCGGATTGCGCGTCATGCGCAGCGCGGCCGAGTACATCTGGTCGAGGAATTCGAGCGCGTCCCGCTCGAAGCGCGCGTTGCGCTCCGCGCCGGACTCCGCACCGGCGCCCTGGCCCTCGGGCAGCTCCGCCTGGCCGTTGTCGGTCCCTGCGTCGTTCCCAGTGACCGGACCCACCTCCTCAAGATCCCGGGCAGGACCGACACCGGCCCCACTCGAATCGGAGGATAGAACACGACCCGTGCCTGCCGCCGCTCGAATCGGAGCGGTCTTGGCCACGTGCAGCACCGTCCAGTCCAGGTCAGTGCGGCTGCTGTGGCTCGGGCAAACGGTCGAACCCATGCGGCGGACTTCCTCTCCTACGACGTGGGTGCCGGGGCTTCAGCACTTCTGACCCCCACAACAGTGCGCCGGCGCGCGGCATTCCCGGGCGTCACCCGAGTGACGCGACCCACTGAGCGACGCCGTCGGTGACGATCTCCAGGGCCCGCTCCTGGCCGATCTCCGCCCGCTTGGGCACGGCGAGGCCGTGGTCGCCGTACGGCACCTCGACCAGCCGGTAGGCACCCTCCGGGAACTCGGCCGGCCTGCCGAACGGGTCGTTGCCGCCCTGCACGACCAGCGTGGGCACCCCCGCCCCGAGCAGCTCCGCGGCCCGGGACTTCTCGGGGCTGCCCGGCGGGTGCAGCGGGAAGCTCAGGGCGAGGACGGCGTGCGCCCCCAGCTCGGCCGCGGTGCGGCAGGCGACCCGGGCCCCGGCGCTGCGCCCGCCGGAGATCACCGGCAGTCCGGGCGCACACAGGGCGGGCCAGACCCCGCGCCAGCCGGTGTCGAGGGTCTTCGGGGCCGGGGCGACCTTCCGGCCCGCCACCCGCCAGGGCTGCTCGACGAGGGCCACGGTGACGCCGTGGGCGGGCAGTGCCGCCGCGAGCGCCCGCAGGTCGCGGGCCTCGATGCCGCCGCCTGCCCCATGGCTCACGGCCAGCACGAACCGGGGCCGCCGCGCCGTGTGCCAGGTGATGCGGGCGTCCCCCGCGTCCGTACCGATGATCTCTGTGGTCACATCAGAAGAGTGTGCCCGCTTCCGGCCCCGCCAGCTCCTTCAGCAGCTCCGGGCCGTTGTTGCGGACGCTGCTGACGGCCGTGGAGACCGGGTAGGCGCGCATCAGGCCGTGCGGCGGCGGCGCCAGCAGCGAACGCAGGTCCTCGACGTCGGTGCGGGACGGGTCGAGCCAGGCGTCCCAGCGGTCCGGGGTGAGCATCAGCGGCATCCGCGGGTGGATCTCGGCGAGGCTGTGCGGCCCCTCGGCGGGGGCCACGGCCAGCGGGCTGGTCTCCGCCTCGGTGGTGATCACCGAGCAGGTCACCCACCAGGCCAGCGGGTGCTCGTCGGGCAGAGTCCGGTCCCGCCAGAACTCGTACAGGCCGGCCATCGCGAAGACCGAGCCGTCGGCGGGCAGCACGAAGTACGGCTGCTTGCGCGGCCGCTTCTTCTTCCCCTCGACCTCCAACTCCCGCTCCTGCCGGCCGGTCACCCACTCGTAGTAGCCGTCGGCGGGCAGGATGCAGCGCCGGGCGGCGAAGGCACGGCGGTACGACGGCTTCTCGTGCACGGTCTCCGCACGGGCGTTGATCATCCGGGCGGCGCCCTCGGGCGACTTGGCCCAGGACGGCACCAGCCCCCACTTCAGCCTGCGCAGCTGCCGAACCGGACGCGGGTCCTCGGCGTCTTTCACCGGACGGTCGAGTACGGCGTAGACCTCCTTGGTGGGCGCCACGTTGTAGTCGGCCTCAAAGGTCTCCTCCGGCTGCCTCCCCCCATCCTTCGACTCCGCCCGAACAGGGGGGACCCCCACCTCGACTCCAAAGATTCCTGCGAGATCCTCGGGCCTACGACTCGCTGAATACCGTCCGCACATACGTGCCACACTGCCAGGCCCACCCGCCACCAGGCCACCGTCACCGACCACCCGACCCGGCCACCCGACCCCGCCGACTCGACCGGGCCCGACCACAGGCCCGACCAGTCCCGACCAGTCCCGATCAGGCCCGACCAAAGGGAGCGACCGCACCACATGGACAGCACCGCATCGACCGCGCTGCCCGACCTCTGGGACCGGCTGTGGGGCACCCAGCCCGACCCGGACCTGTGGGTGGTGCTGGCCACCCTGGCCGCGGCGCTCGCCGTGGTCGTCCCGCACGGGCCGTGGCGCGTGGCGCGCAACGCCATCACCATCGCGCACGAGGGCGGTCACGGCCTGGTGGCCCTGCTCACCGGCCGACAGCTCACCGGCATCCGTCTGCACTCCGACACCAGCGGCCTCACCCTCAGCCGGGGCAAGCCGTACGGCCTCGGCATGATCCTCACCGCTGCCGCCGGCTACACCGCGCCACCGCTGCTCGGCCTGGGCGGGGCCGCACTGCTGGCCGCCGGGCACATCACGCTGCTGCTCTGGCTGGCCACCGCCCTGCTGGTCGCCATGCTGGTGATGATCCGCAACGCGTACGGGGCGCTGACCGTGCTCCTCACCGGAGGCACCTTCCTGCTGGTGTCCTGGCTGACCGGTGCGCAGGTGCAGGCGGCGTTCGGGTACGCGGTGGTGTGGTTCCTGCTGCTGGGCGGGGTGCGACCGGCCTTCGAGCTGCAGGCCAGGCGGGCGCGGGAAGGAGCGGGCGACTCGGACGCGGACCAGCTGTCGCGCCTGACCCATGTGCCGGCGGCGCTGTGGCTGTTCCTGTTCCACACGGTGTCGCTGTGCTCGCTGATCGGCGGGGGAAGGTGGCTGCTGCCGGGCTGAGGACGCCCCGAAGGGGCGACGTCCCGGGAGCGTGGGGCCGTATCGATGCGGCTCCGTCGCGACGGAGGCCCCCTGTTCGAGCGAAGCCGGGAACGGACGAAGCAGGGAACGGGAACGGGCGAAGCCGAGATCTTGGGTTGGGGGGAAGCGACAGGCGGCCCCCACGCACCCGCACCCGCATACGCCCCCGTACCCGACGACGCAGCCCCTCCGCACGCGCCCGCCTCCCACCACCCCCGCCCACTAAAGTGGGGCCATGGCCCCGAATGACGCACCCACCGCCCTCTGGCCCGCCCCGCACGCGAGCGGAGCCGTCGACGCGACGGTCCACGTGCCCGGGTCCAAATCCGTCACCAACCGTGCCCTCGTCCTCGCCGCCCTCGCCTCCGAACCGGGCTGGCTGCGCCGCCCGCTGCGCTCTCGCGACACGCTGCTGATGGCGGGCGCCCTGCGCGCCATGGGCGTCGGCATCGAGGAAGGGGTCGGCCCGGACGGCTCCGGCGAGGCATGGCGGGTGCTGCCCACGGGCCTGCACGGCCCGGCCTCGGCCGACGTCGGCAACGCCGGCACCGTCATGCGCTTCCTGCCGCCCGTCGCCGCGCTGGCCGACGGCCCGGTCCGCTTCGACGGCGACCCCAGGTCGTACGAGCGCCCCCTGCACGGCGTGATCGACGCCCTGCGCGAGCTGGGCGCCCGGATCGACGACGACGGCCGTGGCGCGCTGCCGCTGACCGTGCACGGCAGCGGCGCGCTGAAGGGCGGTCCGGTCTCGATCGACGCCTCCTCGTCGTCCCAGTTCGTCTCGGCGCTGCTGCTGTCCGCGCCCCGGTTCAACCAGGGCGTCGAGGTCCGCCACACCGGCGCCTCGCTGCCCTCCATGCCGCACATCCGGATGACCGTCGACATGCTGCGCGCGGTCGGCGCCCAGGTGGACACCCCGGAGTCGGGCGGCGAGCCGAACGTCTGGCGGGTCACTCCGGGCGCCCTGCTGGGCCGTGACCTGACCATCGAGCCGGACCTGTCGAACGCCCAGCCGTTCCTGGCCGCGGCCCTGATCACCGGCGGCAAAGTGCTCGTCCCGGACTGGCCGGCGCGCACGACCCAGCCGGGTGACCGACTGCGCGAGATCTTCACCGAGATGGGCGGCTCCTGCACGCTGACCGAGTACGGCCTGGAGTTCACCGGCTCCGGCGCGATCCACGGCATCGACGTGGACCTGGGCGACGTGGGCGAGCTGACCCCGGGCATCGCCGCGGTGGCCGCGCTCGCGGACTCCCCGTCGACCCTGCGCGGCGTGTCCCATCTGCGGCTGCACGAGACGGACCGGCTGGCCGCGCTCACCAAGGAGATCAACGAGCTGGGCGGTGACGTGACCGAGACCGCCGACGGCCTGCACATCCGCCCGCGCGCGCTGCACGGCGGGACCTTCCACACGTACGAGGACCACCGCATGGCGACGGCCGGCGCCGTCATCGGCCTCGCGGTCGCGGGCGTGCGGATCGAGAACGTGGCGACCACCGCCAAGACCCTGCCCGACTTTCCCGAACTGTGGGCCGGGATGCTCGGGAACTGACGGGCGGACCGGGATCATGCGCCGCTACGGCAAGCACACGGACGAGGACGACATCCGCACCCGCCCCAACCGCAAGGGCAACCGGCCCCGCACGAACATCCGGCCCAAGCACGAGGACGCCGCCGAGGGCATGGTCCTCACCGTGGACCGGGGCCGGCTGACCTGCCTTGTCGAGGGCCGTACGATCCTCGCGATGAAGGCTCGCGAGCTGGGCCGCAAGGCGGCCGTCGTGGGCGACCGGGTGGCACTGGTCGGTGATCTGACCGGCCGGAAGGACACCCTCGCGCGGATCGTCCGCATCGAGGAGCGGACATCGGTGCTGCGCCGTACCGCGGACGACGACGACCCGTACGAGCGGGTGGTCGTCGCCAACGCCGATCAGCTCGCCATCGTCACCGCCCTCGCCGACCCCGAGCCCCGCCCCCGGCTGATCGACCGCTGCCTGGTCGCGGCCTATGACGGCGGACTCGAGCCGCTGCTGGTGCTGACCAAGTCGGACCTGGCCTCGCCCGACAAACTCCTGGAGCTGTACGGCGACCTGGACATCCCGCACGTGGTCACCAGCCGCCAGGAGTTGGCGGACAGCGGCGCGGCCGACCGGGTGCGGGAGCAACTGGCAAACAAGGTCACCGCGTTCGTGGGCCACTCCGGGGTCGGCAAGACGACGCTGGTCAACGCGCTGGTCCCGGAGGACCGCCGGCGTACGACGGGGCATGTCAACGCGGTGACGGGCCGCGGCCGGCACACCACCACGTCGGCGCTCGCGCTGCCGCTGGGCGACGCGGACGGCTGGGTCATCGACACCCCGGGCGTGCGCTCCTTCGGCCTCGCCCACATCGACCCGTCCCGCGTGATCCACGCCTTCCCGGACCTGGAGCCCGGCACCGCGGGCTGCCCGCGCGCCTGCAGCCACGACGAACCGGACTGCGCGCTGGAGGAATGGGTGGCCGAGGGACACGCGGACCCGGCACGCCTGTACTCTTTGCGCCGGTTGCTGGCCACAAGGGAACGCAGGGACGGCGACTGACCTCAGTGGTGTTTGCGGGGGCACGGGCCTGGCAAGTGCATAATCGCACCGAGCCGGACTTACGGGAGGACAGCACATGGCGTGGCTGCTGGTCGTCGTGGCCGGATTGCTCGAAACCGGCTTCGCGGTCTGCCTGAAGCTGTCGCACGGTTTCACCCGGCTGTGGCCGACCATCGCGTTCGCCAGCTTCGCCCTCGGCAGTTTCGGCCTGCTGACCCTCTCCCTGAAGAAGCTGGACGTGGGCCCCGCCTACGCCGTGTGGACCGGCATCGGCGCCGCCGGCACCGCGATCTACGGCATGGTCTTCCTGGGCGACCTGGTGTCGACGCTGAAGATCGTCTCGATCAGCCTGGTCATCATCGGCGTGATCGGCCTCCAACTGTCGGGCTCGGCCCACTAGCCGCCACTGGCCGCCGCCAGTCCTGTGGTTGACCGCCACTGGCCGTACGGTCCGGCGGGGTGGTTCACACCGGTTGGCGGTGCAGCGCGTCCCGTACCAGCTCGGCGATCCCGCCCTTCGCGGGCGGCGCGGCCACGCAGGAGAGCGCGAGCCGCGCCACCAGTTCGCAGGAGCGGGCCAGTTCGGCGCTGACCGCCCGCACGGCGCCCGGCCCGGTCAGGGCCGCCAGCGCCCGGTCCCGCACCATCTGCACAAAGTCGCCGGGCGACGGCAGCGGCCCGTCCGCACGGCGCTGCGCCGGCACCGCGGAGGAGGACGGCACGGCGGACAGCGTCGGCGCGGGCAGCCGCTCGCTCCAGCAGCCGGTGAGCATGGCGCGCACGATCGGGTTGTCGCGGGCGACGGCGGCGGTCCACTCGGCGGTGGCGGTGAGCCGCTCGCGCGGTTCGACACCGCCGGACAGGGCCCGCTCGATCCCGGCGAGATAGCCGTCGGCCTCCCGGCGCACGAGCGCCCGGGCGAGCCCTTCCTTGCCTCCGAACTCGTTGTAGAGGGTCTGCCGGGACACCCCGGCCGCCGCGGCCACGTCCACCATCCGCACGGCGGACCACGGCCGCCGCGCGAGCGCGGTGTAGGCGGCGTCCAGCAGGGATTCCCGGGCAGCAGGCATCGTCGCCTCCCTGGGGTGAGCGGCTCTGCGCCCAGATTTGACGCGCCCCCCTGCGCTGTCAAGGGTTCGCGTAGCGGGTGCATCCCCCGGCAACAAGCCGGTGCACCACCCAGGAACAGGTGTGTGCCACGCCTCGGCCGAGGCGGGTGTGCCACGTCTCGGCCGAGGCGGGTGCGCGGCTGACGGCGCCCGCGTGCGCGGCCCCCACTGGCCGCGCCGCGACCGGGCCGGATACGGTGCACCACATGCCCGACTACCTCGACGACCTCCGCCTCGCCCACGTCCTCGCGGACGCGGCCGACGCCGCGACGACGTCCCGCTTCAAGGCCCTCGACCTCAAGGTGGAGACCAAGCCGGACATGACCCCGGTGAGCGAGGCGGACAAGGCCGCCGAGGAGTTGATCCGCGGCCAGCTCCAGCGCGCCCGGCCCCGGGACGCGGTCCTCGGCGAGGAGTACGGCATCGAGGGCTCCGGCCCCCGCCGCTGGGTGATCGACCCGATCGACGGCACCAAGAACTACGTACGGGGCGTGCCCGTCTGGGCCACCCTGATCTCGCTGATGGAAGCGGGCGAGGGCGGCTACCAGCCCGTCGTCGGTGTGGTCTCCGCCCCGGCCCTGGGCCGCCGTTGGTGGGCCGCCAAGGGCCACGGCGCCTTCACCGGCCGCAGCCTGGCCTCCGCGTCCCGCATCCACGTCTCCCGCGTCTCCGGGCTGGCGGACGCGTCCTTCGCGTACTCCTCGCTGTCCGGCTGGGAGGAGCAGGGCCGACTCGACGGCTTCCTGGATCTCACCCGCGCGGTGTGGCGCACGCGCGCGTACGGCGACTTCTGGCCCTACATGATGGTCGCCGAGGGGTCGGTGGACATCTGCGCCGAACCCGAGCTGTCCCTCTGGGACATGGCGGCGACGGCGATCGTCGTCACGGAGGCCGGCGGCACGTTCACGGGCGTCGACGGCCGCCCGGGCCCGCACAGCGGCAACGCCGCCGCGTCCAACGGACTGCTCCACGACGAGTTGCTGGGGTATCTCAACCAGCGCTACTGAGAAGAACGAGGTGCCTGCGCACGCCCTCGGTCAGCTGCACACGCCCCCTTGTTGACTCGCGCTTTGCCTGCGACTCTGAGAGTCCCCCCATTTGTGAATTTGTGAATCCATGAACTATCGATCCGCCGACGTGCCGCCGATCCATCGATCTGCCGATCTGCCGATCATCCGGTCGGCCCCTTGGTCGCCAGGTCACCAGGTCGCCGCGTCGCTCGGTTGGTCGGTCCGGATTCCACCGGAGGATTCTCCCTAGGAGGTGGCTCCATCCCATGCTCGTTCGCGACGCCATGAGCACGGTGGTCCTCACCGTCGGCCCCGCACACACCCTCCGCCAAGCCGCCGCCCTGATGTCCGCCCGCCGCGTGGGCGCCGCCATCGTCCTGGACCCCGACGCCGGCGGCATCGGCATCCTCACCGAGCGCGACATCCTCAATTCCGTGGGCCTGGGCCAGAACCCGGACACGGAACGCACCCACGCACACACCACCAACGACGTCGTGTTCGCCACCCCGACCTGGACCCTGGAGGAGGCGGCCCGCGCGATGGCGCACGGCGGCTTCCGCCATCTGATCGTCCTGGACCATGGCGAGCCGACGGGCATCGTCTCGGTCCGCGACATCCTCCGCTGCTGGACTCCGCTACGGCAGCGGGTGCCGGCCTGAGACATACCAACGGGCCGGAACTCCCGTACCGGAACCCCCGTACCCGGGAGACCCGGCCCGCGCAACGACAAACGGTCCCATGCCGGTGATCAGCCAAGCAGGGCCTGGACCGCGACCTCCAGCCGCCCGCCGAAGCCGCCTGACCAAGTCCCGACCCGATCCCATAATGGACATTGTCCAATTAGATCGACGATCTAAAGTGACACTCGTTCGGGACCTGGTCCTCTTAACTGTTAGGCTGGACTGCATGAGTGACCTTCTGGAACGGCTGCGCGGACGCGGATGGCGGATGACCGCGCAGCGGCGCGTCGTGGCCGAGGTCCTGGACGGCGAGCACGTCCATCTCACGGCCGACGAGGTTCACACCCGGGCCGTCACCCGGCTGCCCGAGATCTCCCGCGCGACCGTCTACAACACCCTCGGGGAACTGGTCTCGCTCGGCGAGGTGCTGGAGGTCGCCACCGACAAGCGGGCCAAGCGCTACGACCCGAACGCCCACCGGCCGCACCACCACCTGGTGTGCGCCCGCTGCGGCGCGATCCGCGACGTCCACCCGAACGGGAACCCGCTCGCCGACCTCCCCGACTCGGAGCGCTTCGGCTTCACGGTCTCGGACGTCGAGGTGACCTACCGCGGAGTGTGCCCGGACTGCGCGAACGCCTAGCCACGGCCCCCGCACCCACCTGACGACGACCAGCGAACCCTGGTATCAACTGGGCGGCTTGAGTTCCAGTGGTCGCCGCAACCCGGAATACTTCCGGCTCGTGAGTCCCGGTACACGCCGAGGGCCGGAGTCCCTTGCCTGGACTCCGGCCCTCGGTTTCAGTAGCGGGGACAGGATTTGAACCTGCGACCTCTGGGTTATGAGCCCAGCGAGCTACCGAGCTGCTCCACCCCGCGTCGGTGAACGCAACATTACGTGAGCGGTGACCCAAGAGGCAAATCGATTACCCGCCTCGTCCGAGTGCGATGCCCAGGCCCTGCGGCCACGGCACCCTCGCGGCACGGAACCTCCCGACACCGCTTCGATCCGCCGCGTCCGCCCGCACGCCGAGCGGCCCGGCCCGCCCCCTGCGCCTCCCTCCACGTCTGCGCCTGCGTCACGGCCGGTACGCCCCCGCCGGGTCCCTGGCCGGTGGACTCCCTGCGGTCGGCACGCACCCGTAGCCGACCGCAGGCGTCGGGCCTCGGCCCCGGCCCGGGTTACGCCGAGAGTTCTTCGCTCAGGGCGTCCCTCAGTCGGGTCGCGCGCTCGGTGACCTCCGCGGGGCCCAGCGTCACCGCGCGGTCGGCCCACCGCCGGCCCTCGACCAGCTCTCCGCGGCGGGCGTAGACGAGGGCGAGCCGCAGTGCCGCCCGGCCGTGCCCGGCGTCGGCGGCCCGCGTCCACCACACCGCGGCCTCCGGCTCGCTCCCCTCGCGGGCCAGCAGCAACCCGAGGTTGAACGCCCCGTTCCGGGACCCGGCCTCGGCCGCCTCCCGGTACCACCGCGCCGCCTCCACGACATCGCCCCGCGCCGCGGCCAGCATCCCGACCCGCACCTGCGCGCGCCGGTGCCCCTGTCCGGCCGCCCGCTCGTACCACTCCTCGCACTCGGTCTTCTCGTGCACCGACTCCCCCAGCTCGTGCGCGGGCCGTGCGGGCCGCCGCGCGTCGAGCAGAGCGGCCAGCCGGTACGCCGCCTCCGCGCTGCCGGCCCCCGCCGCACACCGCAGATGCCGCTCCGCCTGCCGCTCGTCCCCCTCCCGCAGCCGGGCGATCCCGACCTGCAACGCCGCCTCCATGTGCCCGGCCGCCGCCGCCCGCTCGTAGCAGCGCAGCGCCACCCGCTCCTCGCCCCGCCCGGCGTACAGGATCCCCAGGTTGAACGCGGCGTCCACGCTGCCCGCCTCCGCCGCCTTGGAGAACCACGGCTCCGCGCCGGTCGCGTCGCCGCTCTGCAGCAGCAGGATCGCCAGCGCGTTCGCCGCCTCCCGGTGTCCGGCGTAAGCGGCCCGCCGGTACCACTGCTCGGCCTGCCCGATCCGCCCCTGCTCGGCGCTGAGCAGCCCGAGGTTGAACGCGCCATTGTCGTCCCCGGCGTCCAACGCGGCCCGATACCACCGTTCGGCGGTCTGCGGCTGGCCGCGCTCGGCGTACAGCGCGCCCAGCGCGTTCGCCGCGTTGCCGTCGCCGTCCTGCGCGGCCCGCAGCCACCACACGGCCGCGCTCTCGGTGTCCCCGGCGTCCCGCAGCAGGAATCCGAGCGCGCAGGCGGCCCGCGCCTCGCCGTCCTTGGCCGAGGTCAGATACCAGCGCCCGGCCTCCTTCAGTTCGCCCCGCTTCTCCAGGATCACCCCGAGTTGGAGCGCGGCCCGGCGGTGCCCGCGCGCGGCGGCCTGCCGGTACCACTGCTCGGCCTCCCCCGCCCCGGACGTCCCGGCAGCACCGCCGGACCCGGTGTCCCCCTCGGCTCCCGCGGCGCGGTCCAGCATCCGCGCCAGCCGGTACGCCGCCTCGCGGTGCCCCCGCTCGGCGGCGGCCCGCAGCCACCGCTCGACGCCGTCCACACCGCGGTGTTCCAGCAGATCGGCGAGCGCGTACGCGCCCAGCACATGGCCCTGTTCGGCGGACTGGCGCAGCCAGTACTCGGCGGCGGGTTCGTCGCCGCGCTCACGGTGGTGGCGGCCGAGCGCGTGCGCGGCGGCCGGCGAACCGGCGACGGCGGCGATCCGCCACCAGCCGGCGGCCTCATCGGCGTATCCGCGCTGGTGCAGAAGGACCCCGAGGTTGTTGGCGGCGGCGCGATCGCCCGCGGCGGTGGCGGCACGCAACTGGGGTTCGGCTCCGTCGAGATCACCGCGGCGCAGCAGCATGGCCCCGAGGACGCTCATCGCCTCGACGTCGCCCGCCTCCGCGGCGAGCCGAAGGCGCACCTCCTCGGCGGCCTCGCCGGCCTCGTCACGGTCGGTGGGCCGCACAAGATCGGTGGGCCGCATGAGGTCGGCAGCCTGCCCAAAGTCGGCAGGCTGCGCAAAACGCCCTGTCTCCAACAGACTTGCCTTGTCCCCCATAACGTCCATCGTCGCACCACCTACAACCTGGGTACACCCGGTATACCGCAGCCCGTGAGGTCACTTCAGCGTTTTGTCGACATGCCCACAGAGAGACAACCCAAACACACATCTCCCAAGTCCCTGTGATGGCACGGCGCCCCACACATCGGCACATGCGTTCGCCGTGCGTCCACACACGCCGAAGGCCCGGATCCCCTGGAGGATCCGGGCCTTCGACTTCAGTAGCGGGGACAGGATTTGAACCTGCGACCTCTGGGTTATGAGCCCAGCGAGCTACCGAGCTGCTCCACCCCGCGCCGTGTTCAGTAACCTTACCACGGCACGGGGTGTTCTTGATCAGCCGCTGCTCTGGCCGTCACCGGGACTCGGACTGCCGCTCGGACTCGGACTGCCGCCGCCCTGGTCGTCGCCGTTCTTGCCGCCGCTCGCGCGGTCGGCCTTGGCCTGCGCCTCCTCGGCCCGCTGCAGCGCGTCCTGGAGGTCCTTCTGCGCCGTGCCGTAGGCCGCCCAGTCGTTGTTCTTCATGGCCTCCTGGCCGGCGTCGAATGCCTTCTGCGCATCCTTCAGCGCCTGCTGGACCGTGGGATCACCGGACGTCGGCGGTGGATTCTCGGTGCCGGTGCCGGTGTCCGACGGCGGACGGGTCGACGCCTTGGCCCCGAACACCACGTCCAGCGCCTTGTCGAGAGTGTTCTCGAAGGCGGTTCTGCCCTCGTAGGTCACCAACACCTTCCGCAGGAGTGGGTACTTGAGTCCACCACCACGTACATAGACCGGCTCCACATACATCAGTCCGCCGTCGAGCGGCACGGTCAGCAGGTTGCCGTACTCGACCTGGGAGCTGCCGCCTTCGAGCAGCTTGATGGCCGAGGCGATCTCCTGTTCCGAGTTGAACTGGCTCTGCACCTGTTTGGGCCCGTCGACCGTCGTGCTCGTCGGCAGTTTCAGGAGTCTGATCTTGCCGTAGTCGCCGGTGCCCGCCTCGGCATCGACCGACATGAACGCGCTGAGGTTGTCGCGGCCGTTGGGCGTGAACGTCGTCGACAGCGAGAACGACTGCGATGTCTGATCGGGCATCCGCATGCTCAGGTAGTACGGCGGCACCGCGTTGCCCGACTTGTTGGTCGGGTCGTCCGGCACCTGCCACACCTCGCTGCCGGTCAGGAACGTCTGCGCGTCCGTCACGTGGTAGCGGGTGAGCAACTCCCGCTGCACCTTGAACAGATCCTGCGGGTAGCGGAGATGCGACATCAGATCGGCCGAGATGTCCGACTTGGGGTGCACCGTGCCGGGGAACGCCTTCATCCAGGTCTTCAGGACCGGGTCCTTGGTGTCCCACTCATAGAGCTTGACCTCGCCGGTGTACGCGTCGACGGTCGCCTTCACCGAGTTGCGGATGTAGTTGACCTGGTTCTGCTGGGCCACCACCGCGCGCGAGTTGTTCGTCGCGGTCAGCGAGTCGGCCGTCGTGTCACCGAGGGTCGTACGCGAGGAGTAGGGATAGCCGTTCGTCGTCGTGTACGCGTCGACGACCCACTGGATACGGCCCTTCACGACCGCCGGGTAGGCGTCGCCGTCGATCGTCAGCCAGGGCGCCACCGCCTCGACGCGCTCCTTGGGCGTGCGGTTGTACAGGATCCGCGAACCGTCGCCGATCGCGCCGGAGTAGAGGATCTGCGGCTCGTTGAACGCCACCGCGTAGGCGGCGCGGTTGATCGGGTTGGCGAGGCTGACCCCGCTCTTGCCCCGGTAGCTGGTGGTCTTCTCGCCGTTGTCGTCGGAGTAGTCGATCTCCTTCTGGGGACCGCCGACGATCGAGTACGTGCTGGTCTTCTCGCCGTAGTAGATCCGCTGCTCGTAGGTGCCCAGGTCACCCTTGGACGGCAGGTTGTACTCGGTGAAGACCGGGCGTCCCTCGGAGTCCGCCTCGGTGCCCTTGGCGGCGACCATGCCGTATCCATGGGTGTAACGGAAGTGGTCGTTGATCCAGTTGTTCTTCGGGATGCCGTCCAGGTTCAGCTCGCGCAGACCGATGACGGTGTCCTGGTCCTTGCCGTCCTTGGCGTACCGGTCGACGTCCAGGTTGGTCGGGAACGCGTAGTAGTTCCGCATCTGCTGGAGCTGCTGGAACGTCGGCGAGACGATGTTCGGGTCCATGATCCGGATGCTCGCCGCGGAGTTGACGTCGTCCCGCAGTTTCGTCTTGTCCGTGGTGGTGCTCTTGCCCTCGTACTCGGTGACCTTGGTGTCGTCGATGCCGTATGCCTCGCGGGTCGCCTTGAGGTTCTTCTGGACGTACGGGGCTTCCTTGGCCTGCTCGTTGGGCTGGACCTGGAACTTCTGGACGATCGCCGGGTACAGGCCGCCGATGAGGATCGCCGAGAGGACCATCAGGCCGAAGCCGATGACGGGCAGCTGCCAGGTGCGCCGCCACAGCGTGGCGAAGAACAGCAGCGCGCAGATGGCCGCGATGCAGAACAGGATCGTCTTCGCCGGCAGATAGGCGTTCGCGTCGACGTATCTGAGGCCCGTCCAGTTGCCGGTGGCCTTGAAGTCGCTGGACTTCACGGCCAGTCCGTACCGGTCGAGCCAGTAGGCGACCGCCTTCAGGGCGACGAAGATGCCGATCAGCACCGACAGATGCCCGGTGGCCGCCGCGGTGGCACGCGCGCCCGGGCTGGTCACCCGCAGCCCGCCGTACAGGTAGTGGGTGAGCGCGGCAGCGATCGCGGACAGGATCGTGGCGGCGAAGCCGAAGCCCAGCAGGAAGCGGTACCAGGGCAGATCGAAGGCGTAGAAGGAGACGTCGAGGTGGAACTGCGGGTCCTTCTCGTGGAAGGGCACGCCGTTGACCCACATCAGCCAGATACGCCACTGGCTCGCCGCGGAGGCGCCGGCGATCAGGCCCACCAGGGCGGTGATGCCGAGCAGGAGCCACTTCTTGAAGGGCGCGACGCCCATCCGGTAGCGGTCGAGGCTCTGCTGTTCCATGGACATGGCGCTGAGCGGGGGCCGCAGCCGGTGTGCGAGCCAGATGTTGAAGCCCACCGCGAGCGCCATCAGCAGACCGAAGACGGCGAACAGTCCGATCTTGGTCCACAGTGTGGTGGTGAACACGGAAGAGTAGTGCACCGACCGGTACCACAGCCAGTCCGTCCAGAAGCCCGCGAACATGGTGAACGCCATGCCGAGGACGGCAAGGACGCCCAGTGTCATGAGCAGGGTCCGGACGCGCCGGGACGGGCGGCCCGCTCTGATCCGTGGCCCCGTCGGGCCTCCGCCGCGGTCCGGCATCTGGAAAGCCAAGGTGCGCACCTCGAAGTTCGGTGTTGGTTCGCTGTCGTTGCGTCAGGCCCCCGAGTTCGCGGACCGTCCGGTGGGCCCGCAGATCGTGGGCCCACACCTATGCAACTTACTCACCGTTTACTCGGTTCCCGATTCCGGCTATGAACAAGGCAGGATTGTGACCATGCCCAACACTCCCATGGCAGCGAACCCGCTCACCCGGGCCGTGCTCGAGATCGACGAGTACGCCTCCGGCCTCGGCTGGGACCAGCCCGCTCGCCTCTTCGCCCTCGTCGACACCGCGCGGCTGCGGGCCGAGGAACCCGCGCTCGCGGCCCAGCTCGACCTGCCGGAAGAGCCGGCGGCCACCGGCCTCACCCCGATCGAGCAGGACGAGATCCCCGCGGGCAAGCCGCTCGACGAGTTCCTCGGCACCATCGCCTGGCCCGACGCCGTGGCCGGCTGCGCGCTCACGGTGGAGCGTCTGATGCTGCCGCCGTCCGCCGAGGCCCAGGTCCCGCAGGGGCTGGACGGGGCGAGGCTGACCAAGTGGGTGGCGGACCACCCCGAGCGCCAGGAGGTCCGGATGACGGTCGCGGTGCTGCGCGACGGCACCCGGGAGTCGGCCCTGCGGCTGCGTGACAAGGACACGCCGACGGAGGTGCTCACCGGGCCCGACCTGGTGCCGGGCCTGGCGGCTGCGCTGACGTCGACGTTCGAGGGCTGACCCGCGTCGGCGGTCCGCCGCTGGGTCCCGCGCGCCGGACGCCCCGTCCGGCGCCGGACGCTCCTTCTGGCCGGACACTCCTTTCGGCCGGGCTCTCCTTCTGGCCGGGCTCTCCTTCTGGCCGGGCGCCTCGGTCCCGGCCGAACGCCTCGGTCCCGGCCACGCGCGTGTGCCGGTTCCTCAGCTCCTCAGCCCTTGGTCGTGCACTTCGGCAGGGCGGCCGTGTCCCCGTTGCGGATGTCGTCGAGGGCGCCCAGGGCGTCCTTCATGGTCTTGACCTTGACGAGGGTCAGCCCGCTCGGGATGTCCTCGGCCGCGGCGGCGCAGTTGTCGGCGGGCGTCAGGAAGTACTGAGCGCCCTTGTTCCGCGCGCCGACGGTCTTCATCTCGATGCCGCCGATCGGCCCGACCTTGCCGCTGTCGTCGATCGTGCCGGTGCCGGCGACAAACTTGCCGCCGGTGAGGCTGCCCGGGGTGAGTTTGTCGTAGATGCCGAGCGCGAACATCAGACCGGCGCTGGGCCCGCCGACATCGGCGAGCTTGATGTCGATGGTGAACGGGAAGGTGTGGTCGGTCCCGGCGGAGATCCCCACGATGGCCCGCTTGGCCCCGCTGTCGTCGGACGTCTTCGTGGTGATCGTCACGTCCTGGGCGCCGGTCGGCGTCCGTTTCTCCTTCTCGGCGGCGGCCTGCTCCTTGGCCGGGATGACCGTGAAGACGACGTCCTGGCCGGGCTTGTGCCTGGTCACCAGCTTCGCGACGTCGGACGGCTGCCGCACGGGCGTGCCGTCCACGGCCTTGATGACGTCACCGGCGTGCAGCCGGCCCTGGGCCGGGGAGTCCTTGACGACGGTGGAGACGATCACCCAGGACTTCACCGGGACGTCCAGCTCCTTCAGGGCGGCGACCTTGGCGCTCTCCTGGGACTCGCTGAACTCCTCGGCGTTCTCCTGGGTGGACTGCTCCTCGGTCTTGCCGTCCGGGTAGAGCGTGTCGTGCGGCACGACCTTGTCGTCGTGCGCCAGCCAGCCGTAGACGGCCTCGACCAGGTTCATCTTGTAGTCGGCGCTGGTGACCCGGACCGTGGTCATGTTGAGGTGCCCGGTGGCCGGGTACGTCTTGTGACCGGAGATCTGCAACACCGGCTCGCCGTCGTGCTCCCCGAGGGTGTTGACCGTCGGTCCCGGGGACATCTCCGAGTACGGGACGGGCAGCAGCACACCCGCACACAGGAACGCGATCAGCATCAGGGTGGTGGCGAGCATCGTCGCGGTGCGGCGTGGCATGCTTCGACACTACGGGACGAGTCTGTCAGCGCACCGTCAGGGCACCTCCGACCGGGGTCTCACGGAACGGAGTGCGGCTTCTCCATCGCCGCACAGAACCGCGCATAGCCGTCCAGCTCGGGACCGTCGCTACGGGCCTTCCGGGTCCGGTTGGCCCAACTACCCCACAGACCCGCGCCTATGGCGGAGATAAACGGAATCAGCAACCAGGCGAGCACCGCCATGCCGACCTCCCAACCCCATGAGCGTCCGCAACTGACTGATCAGCAGATTAACCATGCGCACTGACAACGCTCAGGGCAGGGGTGCGGTTACGCAACCGGAACGGCTCGGCGGGCCCGGCCCGCCCTGGGGACTACGCCCCCACCCACTCCTCGGTGCCGTCGGAGAAGGTCTGGTGCTTCCAGATGGGCACCTCGTGCTTGAGGTCGTCGATCAGCTTCCGGCATGCCTCGAACGCCTCCGCCCGGTGCGGACACGCCACCGCGACCACGACGGCGAGGTCCCCGACACCGAGATCCCCCACCCGGTGCACGGCGGCCAGGGCCCGCACCGGATACTCCGCAACGACCTTCTCGGCGATCCGGCGCATCTCGGCCTCGGCGCTGGGGTGGCACGAGTACCCGAGCCGGTCGACGTCCGCGCCCCCGTCGTGGTTGCGCACGGTCCCCACGAACAGCACGACGCCGCCCGCCGCGGCGTCGCCCACGGCCTGGAACACCTCGTCCACACCGAGCGCGGTCCGGCGGACGCCGATCAGCTTGATCGGGTCCTGAGCCGCCTGCTCACCGGGGTGACCGTTGATGGGTGCCATGGGGCCATCGTGCCGCACCGCACGGAGATCTCGGAACAGCACGTTCACCGTCACGCGCGCGTACGCGTACGGAGCCTCCTGCGAAGGCACGATCCGCCGGGCTTCCCCAGGAGGCCAGGACCCGTCTCAGATCCGCCGCCGCGCCTTCCGCGCCCGCCGTACCACGGCCGCCGCGCCCAGCAGGGCGACCGTCGCTCCCGCGGCCCCCGCCGCGGTCGCGTCCTTGCGGCCCAGCCGCCGTCCGGCCACGGTGTGCCGCCCGGAGACCTCGTCCAGCAGCTCCGCCAGAACCTCCTCGTTGGTCCACTGCGGCCGCCACCCGGCGTCGTGCAGCCGGCTCCCGCTGACCACCCAGGGATACATCGTGTAGGCCAGGTCCCCGGCCGGCGACGGAGTGAGCCCGATCCGGTGCAGCCGGGCCGCCGCCCCCAGGGCGACCGCCGACGGCAGTTCCATCCGCCGGATCCCGCTCAGCTCCTCGACCTCCTCCTGCTCCAGCCAGCCGTCGCAGCCCACGGCCAGTTCCCCGTCGACCTTCTCCAGGACGGCGTACTCCAGGGCGCCGCACAGGTCCTCGACGTGGCAGAACTGCCAGGCGGGCCGTGACCCGGCCACCACGAGCAGCCGCGGCGACTCGAAGTACCTGGTCAGCGCGGTGTCGGTGCCGCCGACCAGAACGGCGGGCCGCACCACGGTGACATTGAGCCCGGGATGCGCCCGCGGCGCCCGCCGGGCCAGCCGCTCGATCTCCAGCAGGTCGCCCACCCCAGTCGCCTCGGCGGTCGCCCGCAGCTCCGCGTCCTCCGACAGAGGCAGCTCGTTGTCCGGCAGGGCCCCGTACACCATCGCGGAGGTGCACAGCACGACCCGGTGCACACCGGCCGCCGCGGCCGCGGTCAGCACCGTCTGCGTGCCGCGCACGTTGTACGCCGTCCGGGCCGCCGCGTCGGTCTCCAGGTCCAGGTCGAGCGCGAGGTGCACGACCACGTCCGCGCCGCGCAGCCGGTCCGCGATGGCCGGATCCCGTACGTCGAGGATGTGCCACCGGGCCGCCGCGCACTCGCCGCGCCGTTCGTCGATCGCGACGACCTGCTTGACCTCCTCGGACGCGGCGAGCCGCGCCGTGAGCAGCGCGCCGACCCCGGTCGCGGCGCCCGTGACCGCGACGACGGGCCCGCGCACGGCGGGGCGGGTTGCGTGGTTTCGCGCTGCGCGAACCTGCGGATCTGGGGAACTCACCAGGCGTCTCCAGCGGTTGTCTTCAGTATGCGCGCGTAGGACGCGTACGTACCAGGTGGCATCCATCCTGCCGCAGGCCGAGAGTCGGCGAAGCACCGAGGCCCGATCGGGTCTTGGTGTCTACGCTGGGTGGTGTTGTCGGGCAACCGCGCCGTCGGAGAGAAACCGGCGGCCTGATCACCAGCCGAGGAACCCCGTGAGTGACACCCCATTCGGATTCGGCCTTCCGCCGGAGGAGCCGGAGAACGGCGACGAGGGCAAGAAGAAGGACCAGCAGGGCGGTGGTGGGCAGGGACCGGCCAACCCGTTCGGTTTCGGGCAGCCCGGAGCCGGCGGCTTCGGCGGCCCGGACGCCGACAATCCGCTCGCTGCCATGTTCGGTTCGCTGAACCCCACCGATCTGGGCGCCGCCTTCCAGCAATTGGGCCAGATGCTCTCCTACGAGGGCGGCCCGGTGAACTGGGACATGGCCAAGCAGATCGCCCGCCAGACGGTCTCGCAGGGCACCCCGGACGGCGTCAAGGACGCGAGCGTCGGCCCCGCCGAGCGCTCCGCGGTCCAGGAGGCGGTGCGGCTGGCCGATCTGTGGCTGGACGACGCGACGTCCCTGCCGTCCGGCGCGGGTTCCGCGGTGGCGTGGAGCCGTGCGGAGTGGGTCGAGGCCACCCTTCCGGCCTGGAAGGCGCTGGTCGACCCGGTCGCCGAGCGCGTCGGCGCGGCCATGGGCGATGTCCTGCCGGAGGAGATGCAGGCCATGGCGGGCCCGCTGATCGGCATGATGCGCTCGATGGGCGGCGCCATGTTCGGCACGCAGATCGGGCAGGCCGTCGGCGTGCTCGCCGGCGAGGTCGTCGGCTCCACCGACATCGGCCTGCCGCTCGGTCCGGCCGGCCGGGCCGCGCTGCTGCCGCTGAACATCGAGGCGTTCGGCAAGGACCTGGGCGTGCCGAAGGACGAGGTGCGGCTCTACCTCGCCCTGCGCGAGGCCGCCCACCAGCGTCTGTTCGCGCATGTGCCGTGGCTGCGCTCGCACCTGTTCGGCGCGGTCGACGGCTACGCGCGCGGGATCAAGGTCGACACGGCCAAGCTGGAGGACGTGGTCGGCCAGTTCGACCCGCAGAACCCGGAGCAGTTGCAGGACGCGCTCCAGCAGGGCATGTTCCAGCCGGAGGACTCGCCCGAGCAGAAGGCCGCCCTGGCGCGTCTGGAGACGGCTCTGGCGCTTGTCGAGGGCTGGGTGGACGCGGTGGTCCACGCGGCCGCGAAGCCGCGTCTGTCGTCCGCCGACGCCCTGCGTGAGACGCTGCGCCGCCGCCGTGCCACGGGCGGCCCGGCCGAGCAGACGTTCGCCACGCTGATCGGCCTGGAGCTGCGGCCCCGCCGGCTGCGCGATGCCTCCCGGCTGTGGGCCTCCCTCACGGACGCGCGCGGTGTCGACGGCCGGGACGCCCTGTGGGCCCACCCGGACATGCTGCCGACGGCCACCGACCTGGACGACCCGGACGGTTTTGTCCACCGCGAGCAGCTGGACTTCTCCGAGCTGGACAAGATGCTCGGCGAGGCGGCCGACGGCCCCGGCGAGAAACCGAACCTGAAGAAGGACGACGCGAGCGACGACGCCAAAGGTGACGACGCCGACGACGCCAAGGGCGACGGCACCGAGTGAGCCTGTACGACGACGCGGTCCTCGTCCTGAAGGGGTACGAGGGCCAGGAAGAGCTGCGCCAGGCATATCTGGACCATCTCGCGGCGCACCCGGACGGCATGTGGAAGGCATGCGCGGCCGGGCACCTCACGGCGAGCGCCCTGGTCGTCGACCCGGCACACGGCCGGGTGCTGCTCACCCTGCACAAGAAGCTGCGGATGTGGCTGCAGCTGGGCGGGCACTGCGAACCGGGGGACGTCTCCGTGCAGGCCGCGGCGGTCCGCGAGGCCACGGAGGAGTCGGGCGTCCCGGGGCTGACCCTGCTCCCGGGTGGCCCGGTGCGCCTGGACCGGCATCCGATCCCGGCTCCGTGCCGCTGGCACTTCGACGTGCAGTACGCGGTCGTGGCTCCTCCCGGAGCGGTCCAGGAGATCAGCGACGAGTCGCTCGACCTGCGCTGGTTCGCCTACGACGAGGTACCGCGGGTGGCGGACGAGTCGGTCGTACGGCTGCTGGACGCGACGCGCGCCAGACTCTGAGACCTGACGACTTGGCGACCTGACGACTACTTGGCGATCTGGCGTCATCCCGATGGACTGGGTGACCGGCACAGGGGCGACCGACGTGCAAGGGGCGCCCCCTGGAAACCGCCCCGGGTGGTCGCCCCTTACAGCTTGCTCGCTGCGGCTCAGCTCCAGGCGTTCCCCTGGTTCTGACTCCGCGCCCCGTGCTGCCCCATGCCGTACTGCGCGGCGAGGCCCTGGCCGATCGTGGCGTTCTGCGGCGGCAGCAGCTCGCTGGGCTGGACGAGCGCGTAACCCGTGCCCATGAAGCTCAGCTCCCAGCCCTCACCGGTGTTGCCGCGGCGCCGCCACACGCCGGAGGAGTGCGTCTGCGCCTGCATCTGGACGCGCAGGCCCGTGGACCAGGCGACGATCGCGTCGGCGTCGCAGTTGACGTACCTGTCGGGCGTCACCTGCATCATCAACGGCACACCCGAGGTCATCAGGGCGACCTTGCCGTGGCCGGTGATGTTGAGCTGGTACTTCCCGGACCCCGAGATGCCGTACTGACTGTCGACGGCGACGACCTCGTGGTGCAGCGAGGAGTCCATGGCGAGGACATAGCTGCTGTCGACCGTCAGGCCCTCCTGCTCGACGTCCACCACATGCACGTACTGGGCGAGGTTGGCGAAATAGACCGTGCCCTGCCCGTGGCAGCGCATCAGGTCCAGGCCCTCCCCGGTGTACGCACGCGCGTGTGCCTGGCCGCCGCTCTGGTACTCGGCGTCGAACTCGACGAGGCCCTGGTAGGCGACCATGGTGCCCTTCCGGGCGAGGATGTCGTCGTGGCCCTGCAGCGCGACGCGGAGCAGCTGCTTGTTCTGCAGGCTCCAGCGCTCCTGGGTCTGCTGGTCGTTGTAGGCGAAAAGCGGGCTCTGCATGGTTACTCTGGCTCCCCCTCAGCCCCGGACCCGGAGGCGGTCGGTGCTGTCCTCGCTGGGCTGGACGACGACGATGCCCTGACCGGAGAAGGCCATTTGGTATGCCTCGCCGCTGCCGCGGCCGATCAGCGACTGCGCCTTGAAGCTGCGCTTGCCCTTCACCTTGAGGTTCGGGGACCACGCGACGAGCGCGTCCGGGTCGACATACGTCTCGTCCTCGCCGCCGCCGCAATCGACGACGATCGGCTTGCCCCGGGAGGTCAGAGCGACCCAGCCCTGCCCGGAGATCTTGGTGTTCCACAGGCCCTGCCCGGCGAACTTCGCGAGCCCCTTGACCCGCTCCACACCCCAGGACAGCTGGGCGTCAAAGGCGAGCAGGTTGGTGGCGTTGACGGAGATGCCGTCGCCGTTGAGGTTGATCACGACGACGTTCGCACCATAGTCGGCGAGGTAGAGCAGGCCGTCGCCGGAGCACTTCATCAGGGGGGCGCCCTCGCCGGTGACCCAGTCGCGGGCGATCTGGCGGACGGCCGGCGGGTTGGGCTCGTACTGGACGAAGCCTTCGTAGGCGACCATGGACCCCACGCGCGCGAGGAGGTCGTTCCCGGTCTGCATGGCGACCTTCAGCATGTGGTCACCGTGGTTCTCCATGCGGGCGGTGACCGGTGCGGGGGCGTAGCCCGCGAGTGGCTGGTTCATGACGGGCTCCCTCAGACCTCGTACGGCTGGACGACGATGAAGTTGCCGGGTGCCCCCCGGAACTGCAGGTTGATGCTCTCGCCGGTGTCGCCCGGGTACGCGTTGCGGCGCATGCGGACCTGGCTGGAGACGATCACCTGGGAGGCGGCCGACCAGGCGACGATCGCGTTGCAGTCGGCGAACGTGGTGGGCGTGACGGGCAGGACGACGGGCGTGCCGTGCGTCTTGACGACGACGGTGCCGGTCCCCTGGAACTGCATCGTGAACAGGGCGCCTCCGGGGATGCCGTGTCCCTCGATGCGGCGGACCTCGTACTGGAGGCTTTCGTCGAAGGCGAGGACGCTCTCGGACGAGACGCAGATCGCGTCGCCCTGGAGTTCCACGGGGTGCAGATGCGTGGCCTCCTCGGCGAGGAACACCTGGCCCTGGCCGGTACAGCGCATCAGCTGCATCTCCTGGCCGGTGGCGTTGCCCACGATCCGGCCCATGACGCCCGCGCCCTTGTAGCTGAAATCGACCTTGCCCTGGTAGAGCACCATGCTGCCCTGCCGGGCCAGCACGGGCTGGCCGCCGACGCCGAGGTCGACCCGGATGAGCTTGCTGTTCTGCTGGGTCCAGCGCTGTCCGGTGGGCGTCTCCTTGAACTGCTGCAGCGCCGCGGTCACGCCGACGCCGCCCTGGGGCGCGCCCTGCGGCACACCGTAGCTGGTGGCCTGCTGGCCGGGGACCTGTCCGAACGGCGGCTGCTGGCCGTAGCCCGGGGGCGGGGTCGGCTGTCCGTAGCCGGGCGGCGGGGCCGGGGCCTGCGGGGCCGGGGGCTGGCCGTATCCGGGGGGCAGGGGGGCGCTCGGGGCGGGGGGCGGGCCGCCGTACGACGGCTGCGGCTGGCCGTAGGGGGCGGGGGCCGGGTCCGGGGGCGGCACCGTGCCGCCGGGGGGCGTGCCCTGGGGGGCGATGAGGGTGGGCGCGGCGTGCACGTTGGGCGCGGGGGCCGGGGCGGGGGGCGCGGGCGGCGTGCCGCCGGGCGGGGGCGCGAAGCCCTGCGGAGCGGGAGCCGGCGCCGGGGCG
>NZ_JBSGBN010000030.1:0-79132 GCF_053601275.1 Streptomyces sp. NPDC004752
CCTGATCCGAGCGCTGGGCAGGCCTTGCACCTGCATCTCCCCGCAGGAAGCGGGACGTCTTTCCTTGGACTACCAACGCACCACCGGCGAAGCGGTGTTGACCGCCGCGCCCAAGATCAACCATACCCCACCGTCGCACCGGCGGACCACTTCGGCCGATGCGGAAACCGGGAACCGGAACCTGAACATGCTTCGTGATACACAGTGGCCTTCGGAGAGGACGGGGTGGGCATGGCGGGACGGACGGAGATGCGCCGACGGGGCGAGGACAGGCGGCAGTTGGCGCAGCGACAAGGATGGACGTACGAGGACGACCGTCCCGAACTGCTGGAACGCTGGCGCGGCGCGGTCACCGGTGCGGGCTCGGGGGAGTGGGCGGCCCGGTGCGCGGTCAGCGGCACGCTGGACGGCCGCCGGGTCACCGTCTTCGACTGCGTGCACGGCGGCCGGTCCACGTCCATGTGGTCGCGGTCGCCGCAGTCCACCGTGCTCACCGTGTGCCTGGTGGAGCTGTCCGCGCCCCTGCCGCTGACCGCCGTCTCCCGGCACGGACTGGGCGTCGACACCATGGTCCCGCTGCTGAAACAACTCGTCCGGGACCGCCCCGACCGCCATCTGTACGAGATCGGCGACCCGGCCTACGACCGGACCCACGTCGTGGAGACGGCGGACCCCGAGGCCGCCGCGCGGCTACTGACGCCCGCCGTACGGGAGTTCGCGGACGACCGGGCCTGGCTGGAGTGGCGGGTGGACGGCGGACACCTGTGCCATGTGCGGCCGCCCGCGACGCACCCGCTCACGGACGACGGCGCGGACCTGTTGGAGCAACTGCGGTCACTGATCCGCCTCGCGGACCTCCTCGACCCGCGCTCGAAGGACGGCGTCCTCGACCCGCGCCCGGAGGACGATCTCCTCGACCCGGGCCCGGAGGATGACGTCCGCGACCCGGGCCCGGAGGACGGCGTCCGCGACTGTGCCTTGGCGCCGTCCGTCCGGCAGGCCGCCGCACCGCCGCGGCAGGACCCACCCGGCACCGCCCCCACCTCCAGCGCCCCCGTCTCCACCGCCTCCGGCATGTTCCGCGGGAACGCGGCGCACACCGGTGTCTTCCCCGAAGGCCGGCCGCCGTCCGGCTTCGAGCCCTGGAGCGTAGCCCTGGGCGGGGCCGTCCGCGCCGAACCCGTCGTCTGCGCGGACACCGTCCTGGTCAACTGCGCCGACGGCCACTGTTACACGCTGGACGCGGCGACGGGCGAGTCGCGCTGGCGCTTCGCGGCCCGAACCCCGCTGCTGCGCGCTCCCGCGGTCGCCGACGGGCAGGTGTTCGTCCTCGGCGAGGACGGCATCCTCCACGCGATCGGCGCGGACGACGGGCAGGAACGCTGGCAGCGGCAGGTCGGGCACTCGGCCGCCCCGGTGGTCGACGGCGGCCTGGTGTACCTGGTCCACCACCCGGCCCATCTGCTGCGCGACGCGAGCAGGCTGCGGGCGCTGGACGCGGCCACGGGCGAGCCGCGCTGGGAGTGCCCGCTGCCCGACGGCTCGGGGTCCGGTCCTGCGGTGGCGGACGGTCGGGTCCATGTGCACGGCGCGAAAGGGGCGTTGACCGCGTTCGACGCGGCGAGCGGAGAGCGGCTGTGGCACCGGGCCGGCGATGACACCCAGTTGACGTGCGGCACGCCGAGCGTCGTCGACGGCACGCTCTACGTCGGTACCGGACGGGCCGAACTCCACGCCTACGACGCGGCCACCGGCGAGCACCGCTGGGGCAGCCAGGCGGCCGGCGTGATCGACGGCACTCCGTCCGTCTCCGGCGGTCTGGTCCTCGTGGGCGACAGCCACGGTGGCGCCTACGCCTGCCGGGTCGAATCCGGCACGCCGGTATGGCATCTGCCCAGCGCCTACGGCGCCTCGTCCGTCGCGATCAGCGGTGCCTCGGCCTGGCTCGTCACCACCAAGGCGGGGCGGAAGCTGGTCAAGGTCGCACTGGCGGACGGCGCGGTGCGGTGGCGGCACACGCTGGACGGCTCCGGAACGGCTCCGGTACTCGCCGACGGCATCGTCTACGTCGGCACCGACCAGGGCACCGTGCTGGCCCTGGATGCCGACACCGGCCGCGGCCCCCGCCGCGGGCACCGGCGGCTGCCGGTCTGACGGCGCCGTGACGGCCGTGGTCGACGGCCGCCTCTTGGCCGTCACCAGCGCCGACTACGACGCCTCGCTGCACGTCTGGGACCTCACGACCGGCCGCCCGCTCTGTGACGCCCTGCGCGGCCACCGTCGCCGCGTCTCGGCCCTCGCGGTCACGACCCTGGGCGGCCGCGCCCTGGCCGTCAGCGGCGGCGAGGACTCGGTACGGGTCTGGGACCTGGCCGCGCTGCGCGAGGCTGGCCCGCCCCTGCCCGTCCCGTACGGGGTGCGTTCCCTAGCCGCCTTCCCCGGGGGCAGGTGCCTGTGTGGTGGGGATCTGTGGTGGGGCGGGCGCCCGTGTGGTGGGAACCTGTGGTGGGGCCGGTGCTTGTGTGGTGGGAACCCGTGGTAGAGCCGGTGCTTGTGTGGTGGGAACCGGAGTGGGGCGGGTCGCCGCATGTCAGCCCGCCGGGGCGCGGGCGCGTACTTGCCCTAAGAGCTCCGAACAGAATGGGCGCCCGGCGTGCGATGCCTGGCACGCACTCCCCCAGCCTTCGGCCGGGAGGTGCCCCCACGCGGCGTTGCCGAAACGCCCTAGTAGCTCTGCTACGAGGGCCTTCCGGCGCCTTGCGATCGCACGCACCAGACGCCGCACGCTGATCGGACTCCCAATCTGTTCGGAGTTCTAAGTCCGTACTGCCGGGCGGACCGTGCCTTGTGTGAGGCACGGTCCGCGACGTTTTTGCCGCCGTTCGTGCATGTTTCTCGTGCGGCGGGATACCCCGCACAGAACGGGGCCCGGGGGCGTGGTGAGGAACGTGCCCGGGACGTGTGCCGAGCGGCCCGTCGGCATCCCGGTGGACATCGCCGCGACCGACAGCCGCAGCGGTGTGACCCTCCTTCCGGGCCGCCGCGTTCTGCAAGGAGCCGAACATGACCGACGAACTCCGCGGCCACAAGGTCGCCTTCCTCGCCGCCGACGGGGTCGAGCGCGTCGAACTCGAACAGCCCCGCGGCGCCCTGCACGGCGTCGGGGCCGACACCGAGTTGCTCTCCCTCCACGACGGCGAGATCAGCGCACGTCAGAGGGACATCGATCCCGCGGGTACGTTCACGGTCGACCGGAAGGTCGCCGACGCCTCCGTAGCTGACTACGACGCGCTGGTCCTGCCCGGCGGCACCATGAACCCCGACCAGCTGCGCATGGACCCCGCCGCCGTGGCTTTCGTCAAGGCGTTCATGGAGAGCGGCAAACCGGTTGCCACGATCTGCCACGGCCCGTGGACCCTCGCCGAGGCGGACGTGCTGCGCGGGCGGCGCGTCACCTCCTGGCCCAGCATCCGCACCGACCTGCGCAACGCCGGCGCCGAGGTCCTCGACGAGGAGGTCGTCGTCGACGGGCGGCTCATCTCCAGCCGTAGCCCCAAGGACCTGCCCGCGTTCTGCAACACGGTCATCGACGAATTCGCCAAGGCCATCCGGCCGGCCTGGGATCCGACCGTGGAACACTG
This sequence comes from Streptomyces sp. NPDC004752, assembly GCF_053601275.1. Lineage (NCBI taxonomy): Bacteria > Bacillati > Actinomycetota > Actinomycetes > Kitasatosporales > Streptomycetaceae > Streptomyces > Streptomyces sp. NPDC004752. The sequence goes on from NZ_JBSGBN010000030.1 coordinate 3,642, forward strand.
ACGCACCCCGTGCCCCCGCCGCCGGATTCGGCGCGCCGGTTCAGCCGACCGGGGTCTCCTGCTCGCGCGGGGCCTGCTCGCCGAGCGCCTGCTCGACGGCGTCCCGCACCCGGCGTCCTCGCGCTGCTTGCGCCGGGCGGGGGAGCGGCGGGCGGTCGGATCCGTGGCGCTCGGCCCGGACCCGCTCTCGGCCGCCCTACACCCGCTGTACGAACCACACCAGCCCCGTCACGGCCACCCCCGTCGAGACCGCGCCGGTCAGCCAGAGCCCGGCCACCGGAGCCCGCCCGCGCACCACGGCCAGCAGCGGGAACACCATGGCGATGATCGCCAACTGCACCGCTTCGATGCCGACGTTGAACACCAGCAGGGACCACAGCAGGGTCCACGACCACGCCTCGTGGATGCCGAGCGCGCCCGCGAAACCGAGACCGTGCACGAGTCCGAAACCGAACACGACGGCGAGCCGGACCCAGCCCGCGCGGTCCAGCCCCAGGCGCCCGTCCGCGACGGCCTCGATCTCCGCGGCGCGGCCCCGGCGTCGTCCCATCCGCCACAGATGCCAGCCGGCCACCACGGCGATGGACAGCGCGATGACGGGCTCCACGACCCGTTCCGGCACATCGACCACACCGAGCGCGGCGAGCAGGAACGTCACCGAGTGGGCCAGGGTGAAGCTGGTGGCCGCCAGCACGATCTCACGCAGCCGCCGCGACCCGGCGATCAGCGCCAGCAGGAACAGGATGTGGTCGATGCCGCCCAGCAGATGCTCCGCACCGAGGCGGAAGAACTCCCAGAACCGTTCGTACCAGGACTGACCGAGCGAGAAGGACGGATGTGCGGCGTCGAGCGCGGCGCTGCCCGAACGCCCGCCGAGGTCATACGTGATGATCGTCTTGGTGTCGCGGACATAGCCTTCACCGTCGGGGAACAGCCCGCTGCGTACCACGGGATCGCCGCCCTTTGCGGGGCAGGCCCAGTCCAGCGTCATACGGGCGTACGGCACCCCTTCCTGCTGGCGTATCGCGAACTCGCCCCGCTGGGAAGGGGCGCAGGTCCGGCTGCCCGCGCCGACCGAGAAACGTCGGGTGACATAGCCGACCACCGATCGGGCATGGGTGTGGAGCGCCGCGGTCTGCTCCTTGGTGTCACCGGCCTCGAACGCGGCGGTTCCCGACCGGAAGAGGGGATCGTCCCGCTCGGCGTCGGCGGCCGAGACGACGAGGAGGTCGTACTCAAGTTCCAGCGTCGTCCGGATACGGCCCTCGTCGCCGACGCCGACATGGACGTACACGGTGGAGGTGAAACCGTGGGCGAGCGCCGGCTGTACGGCGCCCAGCAGGGCGGTCACCGTCGCGATGACCCCGATGACCCCGATGACGGCGCGACGGAGGTGTCGTGGCATGTGGCTCCTTCAGGTTGCCCGTGCACGCTCCACGTCGTGGGTGAACTCGTTGCGCCCCGGTGGCGAATCATGAAGAACAACCTTTCGACAAGCCCAGACCGCCGTCCTGACCGCCGTCCTGTGCCCGTCCGTGCGTCGAGGTCGTACACCCCCGCGCGGTGGTTGAGCGGACCGCCGGTCGGCCGCATGTGCTCGGCCGGATCCAGCGATCCCCGCTCTCCTGGAAGCGCGTGCGCCGGTCCGCACCTACTGCGGCAGCCGCTCGGCGCGGAGCCGACGGAAGCCGGTGCCGTGCCGCGCGCGGTCCCCGGCCGTCGGGAAACCGGAGGATCGGCCGCACCGCCTCCTCGTGGCGGACCTGGGAGCAGGTCACGCGGTCTCCGTCAGGCGGCGGACGGCGTCTTCGCCACGATGACGGTGGTGTCGGCCCGGCTCAGGGCGGTGCGCAGTTCGGCCGGGCACGGCTCGTCGGTGATCAGGGTGTCGAAGTCGCTCAGTTCGCACACGCGGTGCGCGGCGGTGCGGCCGAACTTGCTCGCGTCGGCCAGCACATAGCGGTGCGAGGCGCCCGCGAGCATGGCCCGCTTGGTGGCGACTTCGTCCAGGTGGAAGTCGGTGAGCCCGTAGGGGGCGACGCCACCGGACCCCAGGAAGACGGCGTCCGCGCGCAGATTGCCGAAGAACTCCACGGCCTGGGCGTTGGAGCAGGCGAGGTCGCCGGGCCGCAGCCGGCCGCCGCTGACCAGGACCTCGACCCGGGGGCGGGTGCTCACCTCCGCGGCCACGAGCAGGGAGGGGGTGGCGATGACCCCGGCGTGGTCGGCGGGCAGGGCGCGGGCCACTTCCAGCGCGGTGGTGCCGACGTCGATCACGACGATCTGGTTCGGCTCGATGAGCGCCGCCGCCGCCCGGCCGATGGCCTCCTTCTCGGCGCCCAGGGTTCCGCTGCGCTCGCTGAAGGACGCCTCCTCGCCGACGGGGGCCTGTGGGCTGGTGGCACCACCGTGCACCCGGGAGAGTTCACCGCGCCGCTCCAACAGCGCGAGGTCCCTGCGGACCGTTTCGTGGGAGACGCCCAGCAGTGTGGTCAGGTCGTCGGTGGTGACGAACTTGAGCCGGGCGATCTCGGAGACGATTCTGCGGTGGCGCTCGGCGGCGAGCACGACCCACCTCCCTGGACGTGTGACCGTTTCTGTGGATCCCTGACCGCATTCTACGGTCCGGTCCATGGTCCCCGCCCCCCGTATCCGGCTGGCCACCTCGCGGCTACCTCCCGCACCCCGTGGCCACCTCCTGGTCGTCACGGTTACGTGGATTCCAACCCTTGACGTCGGACGGGCAAAGGTCCACACTTCCAGTACCTTGCAGTCAATAACCCACAGGAACGGTCATGGCGAGGTCGGGCCGACCGTGGGAGATCGACCGCCACGGCCACGGCCACGCGCACCATTGCGGCCGGCCGCACCCACAGCAGACAGGTCCCCAGCAGACCCCGCTCCCGGGGCCCGCCCGCAAGCCGACAGTGTTCGGTTCGCCACGTCCACTGGCTCTCGCATCCACCGCGGGGCACTCTTGAGCAGGGAAACGAGTCATGGCAGACACAGACACAGGTCCCAAGGGATCGAGAACAGACGGCCCAGGCGCCGGTGAGTCCACGCAGCACATGGCACGAGAACTCGGCTGGTACGCCTCGTTCTCCGTAGCCTTCGGCTTCGTCTCCATCGCCACCGGCATCTTCACCACCTACGGCTCGGTGCTCGCCAGCTCCGGCCCGCGCGGCATCTGGGCCTGGCCGATCTCCGTGATCGGCCAGCTGTCCATCGCCCTCGTCTTCGGCGCCCTCGCGGCCCGCATCCCGATCAGCGGCTACTCGTACCAGTGGGTGTCGCGCATCGTGGGCCCGGTATGGGGCTGGATCATGGGCTGGATCTCGTTCGCCTTCCTGGGCGTGGTCCTGATCGCCGTGGACTACACGATCGCCTCCACCATTCTCCCGGAGCTGTTCCGCTACGTCGGCACCACACAGAACGCCTGGGTCATCACGGCCGGTGTGGTCCTGCTCCAGTCCATCCTGGTCGCCGCGTCCACGCGCGTCACCCACCGGGTCAACAACACGGCCGTGACCGTGCAACTCGTCGGGATGATCGCGCTGACCGTGCTGCTGTTCGCGGTGGGCGCCGCCACCGGCAAGCTGGACTTCGCCCACCTCTTCGACACCGGGACCATCCCGGAGAACGGCTACTACGGGCTGGGCGGCGGCACCCACGCCGGGCCCTTCGCTCTCGCCTTCCTGCTGGGCGCGTTCACCATCGTCGGATTCGAGTCGGCCGCCAACCTCGCCGAGGAGACCAAGGACCCGGCCCGGGTCATTCCCAAGGCGATGGTCCAGGCCGTGATCTCCCTGGGTGTACTGGGCTTCCTGTTCCTCGTCGCGGTCACCGCCGCGGCCGGCCGGATCGACGGGGTCGGGGCCTCGGCGACACCGGTGGCCACCGTGATCACCGCCGTGCTGGGCTCGGTGGTCGGCAAGATCCTGCTGGTCCTGGTCGTCGTCTCGATCTTCTCCTGCGGTCTGGTGATCACCCTGAGCGGCACCCGCCTGGTGTACGCGATGTCACGCGACGAGCGGTTCCCCGGCTGGCAGCTGCTGAAGCGGATCGACCGGCGCACGGCGACCCCGCTGAACGCCTCCGTGTTCATGATGCTGATCGCCCAGATCATCCTCGCGGTCTTCTCCCGCTCCACCGACGCGCTGTTCCAGCTGTTCTCCGCCGGCACCCTGCTGCCCGCCCTCATCTACGCCGGCACCGTCGCCATGTACGCGATCAAGCGGCGCTCGCTGCCCGCCTCGCAGGGGTTCTCCCTGGGCCGCTGGGAGATCCCGGTCCTCGTCGTCGCCGCCGTCTGGCTGGTGTACGAGCTGCTGATCTTCCGCGACGCCTCCTTCCGCGCCCCCTGGACCTATGTACTGGTCCTGTTCGCGATCGGCGCCGTCTACTTCGCCGGTCTGCTCGTCCGGCGCGGACGCGACGGCCTGACCATGCCCGACATGGCCGACGTCGACCGGGCACTCGACACCGCCGACACCGAGCCGAAGCCCGCCGCCGCCACGGCCGGAAAGGACGCACGATGACCGCGATCCTCGCCATCGACCAGGGCACCTCGGGTACGAAGGCCATCGTCGTCGACGACGCGCAGGGCACCGTCGCCATCGCCGAGGAGACCATCCGCCCCCGCTACCTGCCGGGCGGCGGCGTCGAACAGGACCCGCAGGAACTCCTCGACTCCGTCCTCGACGCCGGCCGCCGCGCCGTGCGGGAGGCCGGCCGCCCGATCGACTGCGTGGCCCTGGCCAACCAGGGGGAGACCGTCCTCGCCTGGGACCCGGCCACCGGAACACCCCTGACCCAGGCGATCGTGTGGCAGGACCGGCGCGCCGAAGGCATCTGCGAAGAACTCGCCGACCACGCCACGGACATCGCCCGGCGCACCGGCCTCGTCCTCGACCCGTACTTCTCCGCGCCCAAGATGGCCTGGCTGCGCCGCAACCTCACCCGCGACGGAGTGGTGACGACCACCGACACCTGGCTGGTGCACCGGCTCACCGGCGAGTTCGTCACCGACGCCACCACCGCGAGCCGCTCGCTCCTCCTCGACCTGGACACCGCGACCTGGGACCCGCAGCTCGCCGACCTGTTCGGGCTCGGCGCGGAGCGGCTGCCACGCATCGCCGCCTGCGACGAGATCGTCGGCACCACCGACGCCTTCGGCCCGCGGGTCCCGGTGGCCGGACTGGTCGTCGACCAGCAGGCCGCCCTGGTCGCCGAGGGCTGTCTGGAACCGGGCACCGCCAAGTGCACCTACGGCACCGGCGCGTTCCTGCTCGCCAACACCGGCCTGAACCCGGTGCGTTCCACCGCGGGCCTGACCACATCGGTGGCCTGGCAGGCGGCCGGACAGACCCCGTACTGCGTGGACGGACAGGTCTACACCGTCGCCTCCGCGGTGCGCTGGCTGCAGGACCTCGGCCTCGTCGAGGACGCCACCAGCCTGGACTCACTGGTCGCAGAAGACGCGGAAGGCGTCCTGTGCGTGCCCGCCTTCGCCGGCCTCGCCGCCCCCTGGTGGGCACCGCAGGCCACCGCGACCTTCACCGGCATGACGCTGGCCACCCGCCGCGAACATCTCGTCCTGGCCGTGCTCCAGGGCATCGCCGCGCAGGTCGCCGCGCTGGGCACCCTGGTCGCCGACGACCTGGGCCGGCCCCTGACCCGGCTGCGCGCGGACGGTGGACTGACCAACTCGGCCGCCCTGATGCAGGCCCAGGCCGACATCGCCCAGATCCCCGTCGACATCTACCCCCACGCGCACGCCACCCCGCTGGGCGCGGCGGCCCTGGCCCGCTGCGCCCTCGACCCCACACTCACCCTCAAGGAGGCCGTCGGCGACTGGCGGCCCACCACCGTCTACGAACCCCGCTGGTCCGCCGACCGGGCCGAGGAGTTCCGCACCACATGGGCCCAGGCCGCAACGGGCTGTGCCGCCAAGGGAGATCACTCATGACCGCCATCCCCCACCGTCCCCACGACGGCGTCTTCGACGTCGCGGTGATCGGCGGAGGCATCGTCGGCGCGGCGATCGCACGCGAGCTGTCCGGCTGCGACGTCTCCGTCGCACTGCTCGAAGCCCGTGACGACGTGGGCGACGGAACGAGCAAGGCCAACACGGCGATCCTGCACACCGGTTTCGACGCCAAACCCGGCACTCTCGAATCCCGGCTGGTCGCGCGCGGCTACCACCTGCTGAGCGCCTACGCCAAGGCCACCGGCATCCCCGTCGAGCACACCGGCGCCGTCCTGGTGGCCTGGAACGACGAGGAACTCGCCGCGCTGCCCGCCCTGAAGGAGAAGGCCGAGGCGAACGGCTACGAGCACTGCCGCATCGTCGACGCCGACGAGGTCTACCGTGCGATTCCCGACCTCGGTGAGGGCGCGCTCGGCGGACTGACCGTCCCCGACGAATCCATCATCTGCACCTGGACCACCAACCTCGCCCTGGCCACCGATGCCCGGCAGCGCGGCACCACGATCCTGCTCGACCACGCGGTGACCGGCGTCGACCATGACGACGAGACGACCGTCCTGCACACCTCGGCCGGCGATGTGCGGGCCCGCTGGGTCGTCAACGCCGCCGGTCTGGGCGCCGACCACATCGACCGGCTCTACGGTTACGACCGTTTCACCGTCACGCCCCGCCGGGGCGAGCTGTTCGTCTTCGACAAGCTCACCCGCCCCATGGTCGACAAGATCGTCCTGCCGGTGCCGACCTCCCGCGGCAAGGGCGTCCTGATCTCCCCGACCATCTACGGCAACGTCATGCTGGGCCCGACCGCCGAAGACCTCACCGACCGCACCGCCACCGGCACCTCCGAAGACGGCTTCGACTTCCTGCTCAGCAAGGGCGAACGCCTCATGCCGCGGCTGCTGGCCGAGGAGGTCACCGCCAGCTACGCGGGCCTGCGTGCCGCGATCGACCACCCCGACTACCTCATCGAGGCCACCCCCGAGCAGCGGTACCTCCTCGTCGGCGGCATCCGCTCCACCGGCCTGACCGCCGGCATCGCCATCGCCGAACACGCCCGCACCCTCCTCGAAGAGGCCGGGCTGACCCTGCGCACCCGGAGCGAGCTGCCCGACCCCCCGCAGATGCCGAACATCGGCGAGGCATTCACCCGCCCCTACCAGGACGCCGACCTCATCGCCCGCGACCCCGCCTACGGCACCATCGTCTGCTTCTGCGAACGCGTCACCGAAGGCGAGATCCGCGACGCCTGCCACGCCACGGTGCCCGCCCGCAGCCCGGAGGGGCTGCGTCGGCGCACCCGCGCCATGAACGGCCGCTGCCAGGGCTTCTTCTGCGGTGCGGCCGTCGCCGCGCTGCACGCACAGCACCAGACCCACGACGGCTGCGCCAGCCAGCACAAGGACCACCGATGACCGAGTCGCCCCTGATCACACCCGACGTCCTCGTCATCGGCGGCGGACCCGCCGGACTGACCGCCGCCGCCGAACTCGCCGACCGGGCCGCCGGCCACGTCCTCGTCGTCGACCGGGAACCGGCCGCCGGCGGTATCCCCCGGCACAGCGACCACACCGGCTACGGGCTGCGCGACCTGCACCGCGTGATGACCGGCCCCGCCTACGCCCGCCACCTCGTCCGGCAGGCCACCCGGGCCGGGGCGGAGATCCGCACCCGCACCATGGTCACCGGCTGGGCCGACGACCACACCGTCGATGTCACCAGCCCCGACGGCCGCTACCGGATCCGACCGCGGTCCATCCTGCTGGCCACGGGCGCCCGTGAACGCCCGCGTACCGCCCGCCGTATCCCCGGCGACCGCCCGCACGGCGTCTACACCACCGGCCAGCTGCAGAACCTCGTCCACCTCCACCACCAGCCCGTCGGTGAACGGGCCGTCATCGTCGGCGGTGAACTCGTCAGCTGGTCCGCGGCCATCACCCTGCGCGAAGCGGGCTGCACCCCCGCCCTGATGATCAGCCAGTACCCGAAGGCGGAGTCCTACGGCGCCTTCAACGCGGCCGGCCGCACCCTGCTGCGGGTGCCCGTCGCCACCCGCAGCCGTGTCACCCGCATCATCGGCAAGGGCCGCTGCGAGGCCGTCGAGCTGGAACACCTGGACACCGGCCGGCGGCGTACCGTCGCCTGCGACACCGTCGTCTTCACCGGCGACTGGATCCCCGACCACGAACTCTTCCGCGCGGCCGGCATCACCCTCGACGAGGGCACCCTCGGCCCGCTCACCGACACCGCACTGCGCACCAGCCGCCCCGGCGTGTTCGCCGCGGGTAACGTGCTGCACCCCGTCGACACCGCCGATGTCGCCGCCCTCGACGGCCGGCATGTCGCCGAGCAGGTCATCGGCCATCTGGACGGGCGACCCCGCCCGGCCGACGGGGTCCGGCTGGTCGCCGACGCCCCGTTCCGCTGGGTCGCCCCCCAGATCCTCCGTCCCGGTGACCCGGCGCCCGCACGGGGCCGATTGCTGCTGTGGACCGACGAGTTCGTCCGCTTCCCGCAGGTGACCGTCCGTCAGGACGGGCGGGTCCTCGCCCGCCGCACCCTCACCTGGCCGGCCGCCCCCGGCCGCGTCTTCCGCGTACCCTCCGGCCTGGTCAACGGAGTGTCACCCACCGGCGGCCCGGTCCACATCGGGCTGCGCTAGCGGAATCGGGCCGCGCTCGGGAGGAGTGGAGCGACAGCGACAGATGGCGGCGGGGTCCGGACGGGCCCCGCCGCCACTGCTGTCCGCTCCGGTCCGCCACCACGATCGGCGGTGCTCGGCGGCGGTCACCGGCCCGGGGGCGGCGCACCTGGTCCGGCTGGCCGGCCGCCCGGTCGGCGTCCCGCGGTTCGGACGGCCCGAGGCCCCGGATGCCGACGTCGAACCCGCCGACGGCGGCGGCCAGTGCGAGCCACGCCCACACGCCCAGGAGGAGCCGTAGGGGCTCGGGGAGCCGCAGCGGTCCGGGACCAGTTCCTCGACCATGCCGTCGCCACCGTAAGGGAACACGCGCCAGCGCGCAGGTCGAGGTCACCTCGCCGCGGTACGGTCGGCCGCCGGAGCCGCCGGAGCCGCCGGAGCCGCCGGAGCCGCCGGAGCCGCCGGAGCCGCCGGAGCCGCCGGAGCCGCCGGAGCCGCCGGAGCCGCATGCGGCCACATCGCCTCCGGGCAGTGCCCGCGGGGTGCGGCGGGGCCCGGTGGGCGTACGCGGGGGGCATCCGGTCGGCACGGAAGGCGCGCCAGTCGTCCCGGTCCGCACCTGGGGATCCACCTGTGGATTCGGCCGGGCGCCCGCACGCTCGCGGGCGATGACCTCCAGGCCGTCGACCACGGCTGACACGCTCACGATGGCTCCCGTCCAGGACGCCCGACACGAACCGCGGGCCACGGCAGACCCGGACAGCAGGACCCGCTTCGGTCGATCCCCTCGGGAAATGGACGGTCGACGACTTCCGCCGCGCCGATGACGATCTCGGGCGGGGCGCACACCGGATGACCGGCCCGCGGCACCGGGTCACCGTCGGCCGTCCGGCCCCGGCCGTACCGCTTTGCGCGTGCCGGGCTGTCCAACCGTGCAAGATCTCTTTACGGTGGATGCCTGACGGGCCTGTTGAGGCGCCGCACGATGAAGGGGGAGTGGTGGAAGCCGAGTTGGCGGCGCTCGCGGCATCGGGGGCAACGACTCTGGTCGGGTTGATGGTGTCGGAGTCATGGGAGCAGGCGAAGAGGCGGCTGGCCCGCCTCCTCGGCCGGCGCGGTGCGACCGACTCCACCGAGGAGGAACTGCGGCGGGCCGAGCAGGCACTGGCGACGGCGCGCTCCAGCCATGACGACGAGGCCGAGACCCGGCTGCGCGGCGCATGGCAGACGCGCATCCTCGACATCCTCACCACCGATCCCGACCGCGGCGAGGAACTGCTGCGACTGCTGTCGGAGCTGGCGCCGCCCGGCACCTCCACCGTGGTCAGCTCGATCTCCGGCGGCACTCATCACGGCCCCGCCTTCCAGGGCTCCGCCATCTACGGCGGCGTCGCCTTCCACGTCCAAGCCCCCGCCGAGCGCGACGTGCGGATCAAACCCGACCAAGTGCCCGCGGTGACCGCCCGGTTCATCAACCGTTCCGCCGAACTCGCCCGGCTGGACGAGGCGTTGGGCGCCACCGAGGACGGACCGCGGCAGCCCGTGGCGCTCGGCGTGGTGCACGGCCTGTCCGGTATCGGCAAGTCCGCACTGGCCCGCTGGTGGGCGCACAAGGAACACGCACGCTTCCCCGACGGCCAGCTCTACGTGGACTTCGCACCCCTGAAGGGCGACACGGCGACTGGGGACGCGGCCGGCCGGGATGTCTCCGAGGCCATGGCCATGGTGCTGCGTGGACTGCACGTCACCGACGAGTTCATGCCCGCGTCGCTGGCGGAACGGACCAACCTGCTGCGCTCCCGCTCCGCGGGACAACGTCTGCTCGTGCTGCTGGACGGGGTCGACCAGCCCGCGCAGGTCCGCCCGTTCATCCCCAAGGGGCCCGGCAGCGCGGTGCTGGTCACCAGCCACCGCCGTCTGGGCGAACTCGCCCTGGACGGCGCCCGGCTGATCGATGTACGACCGCTCGACACCGGCGGCGGACTTGCGCTCCTGGCCGACCTGTGCGGACAGCACGCCGTCGACGGCGAGCTGGAGGCCGCCACGCGCCTGGTCCAGCTGTGCTCAGGGCTGCCGGTGGCGCTGCGGATCGTCGCGGCCCGCCTGATGAACGACGACGGCATGACCATGGCATCGTTGGCCGCGCAACTGGACGACGAGACCGACCGGCTCGCCGGGCTGTCCCTGGAGGGGGAGGAACTTTCCATGTCCGCCGCACTCGGGCCGTCCTACCGGCTCCTGGCACCGGAGGCGGCGCGGCTGTACCGGCTGCTGGGCCTGCTGCCGGCCGGTCCCGTCGACGCCGCTGTCGCCGCGGCCGCCGCAGGCACCGATCTCGCGGGCGCGCGGCGGCTGTTGCGCGTACTCGCCACCGCCCACCTGGTGGAGAACACGCCCGACGGCCGCCACCGCATGCCCGACCTGGTCCGCCTGCACGCCCGCGAGCAGGCCGCGGAGCAGGAGACCAGCGCCGAGCACACGGCGGTGGCGCGCCGGGTGACCACCCACTATCTGGCCGTGACCGCGTTCGCCGACCGTGCCGTGAAACGCGACCGGCTGCGCATCGCCCAGCTGGCGCCGCTGCTGGAGGGGGCCGTCGACCCGTTCACCGCGCCCGGCGGACCCGATCCCCTGGAGTGGCTGGACGCCGAGCGCCCCATGATCCTTGCGGTGCTGCGCGACGCCGCCCGGCACCGGCTGCACGACCTCGGGTGGCCGCTGGCCGAGGCATTCACCGTGCTGTTCCTGCACCGCCGCTACCTCGGCGCATGGAAGGAATCACTGGAACTGGGCGTCGCCGCGGCCGCCGCCGCCGGGGCATCGGCCACTACGGCGGCGCAGGTCGAGCAGGCCGCGGCCGCCGAGGCGCGGCTGCGCAGCCTGCTGTCCCGGCCGCTGATGGACCTCGGCGAGTACGCCGCGGCACACACCGAACTGGAAACCGCCGTCGCCCGTGCCGGGGTGACCGCCGACCTCGTCCTTCAGGCATCGGTCCAGGAGTTCCTCGGCCGCTATCTGGATGTGGCCGAACCGGACCGGGCGGTCGATGCCTACCAGCGCTCCCTGAACCTCAACCGCCGCGCCGAGGAACCCCGCGGCGCCGCTATCGCGGCCTTCTTCCTCGGCTGCGCCCAGGACGCCCGAGGAGACCATGCCCAGGCCCTGGCGACCCTGCTCCAGGCGCGCGACGACCTGCTGTCCGGCAGCGAACCCGATCCGCGTATGGCCGCCCGCGTGACGGCCGCCATCGGTACGGTCCACGCCCACCTGGGGGACATCGAGGCGGCGGTCGCCGCACTGAGCGAGGCGGCCGGTGAACTGCGCCGGCAGCGGGCCGGCCACTACGAGGCCCGGACCCTCACCCGGCTGGCCGACCTCGTGCAGCCCACGGGCCGCAGCGCCGAGGTGCGCCGGTGGCTCACCCGCGCCCTCGCCATCCACACGGCCAACGGCAGCCCCGAGGCGGACGACCTGCAGCGGAGGCTGAACGCGCTGGACACCGCGACCTGAGCCGACACCCGAGCCGACCGAGGACCGCGGCCGGAGGGCCCCGTCGACGGGCCGAAGCGGCCGGTGGGGGAGGGACAGAGGAGGGGGCATGGGCCCGGTTCACCCAAGATGACCCAGTTCGCCCGGAACGGACCGGGATGATCCGGTTCACCTGGGATGAACCGGGCGGAGCCGCAGCGCGACGTCGTCCTCGCGCCCCCGGTCACCGACGCGCATCGTCACCACCGCGCCGTCCACGTCCACGCCACCGCGCAGACAGGTGTAGACGACCGCGGCCGGCAGGCCGGCATCCACGGGCGGTCCCGTCACCATGGCCTCCACCATCCGGCCGTCCCGCAGCCCGACCAGAGCACCGCCCCCGCGCACGGCCGCAGCGGCCAGCAGGCTTCCCGGCAGCCGCGCCAGCGTCTCCCGGATCCAGCGCACCGCCTCGACCGCGCGGTCGGCGGGGTGCCGGCGGAACACCGCCGAGGCGCTCTCCGCCAGTCGGCTGTCACCCTCGTCGTCCGCGCACGCCAGATGCGCGAAGCGCACCGGCGTCTCGATGGCCTCCGCCGGGGTGCCCACCGCGGCCGGGAAGCGGCGCACCGCGACCACCGGCTCCCCGTCATCGACCGCCAGTGCCGTGGTCACCAGCCAGGAGGCGACCTCGGCGCCCGGACGATCGGCCACCGGCACCGACCGCACCGACGGAGCAGCCGCCTCCGGCTCCGCGAGCCGCAGCAGGCGATAGACGACCCCGCGCAGCCTGGTCAGGGCCTGCCCGCGCGCGGCGAAGGCCCGCTCCGTCACCTCCGCGTATCGGAGCGGCGAGTGGGAGCGCACCGCGTCCTCGATCTGGCCGCGCAGCGCGCCCGCCGCGTCGAGGCGGGGCGCACGGGCCGCCAGATCCGCGACGGCGGTTCCCGCCACCGAGTCCCGGCCGAAGGCGCCGAGCAGCACCGGCACACCCGCCGCGGCCCCGTACAGGGTGACCGACCCGTGGTCACCGATCACCACATCGGCCGCGACCAGGGCGGACCGCCAGGCATGCACCGGGGGCACCAGCATCAGCCCGCCGGGCACGGCGGCCCCCAGCACGGTGCGCAGCTGCCAGGCGCCGTGCGCGGCCCACACGTTGGGGTGGGCCACCGCCGCGACCCGGTACTCGTCCCACGGCAACTCCGCCAGCAGGCGAGCGGGCAGCTCCGGGTGTCGGCCCAGCAGCGAGGTGGGCCCCCACGTCGAACTGACCAGCACCAGTCGGTGCTGTGCTGTGAGCCCCATGGCCGTCCGGTACGCCGTGCGCCGCGTCCGGCTGACCAGCAACTCGTCCAGGCACGGATCACCCACGAGCACGGTGTGCCCGGCCGTCTTGGGGTGCGCGGCGAGCAGTTGCTCCTCCTGGGCCGGGTGCGACACGGCCAGCCATGCGCGCCCCGCCTCCAGCAGCGCGTCGGGCACGACACCGGACAGCCGCTCCCCGGTGCTGCGGGAATCCGGCACATGTTTCTGGAAGCCCACGCCGTGCGGCAGTACCAGCACCGGGCAGTCGCCCTCCGGCACCATGATGTTCTCGCTCGCCGTCAGAATGAGATCGGGGGAGATCTCCTTCAGCTGCTCCCACGGCATGACCCGGCACCCGGCCTGATGGAGAAGGTCGAGAACCCCGGCGTTGAAGGCCGAGGTGGGGTCGTAGGCGAACACCACGGTCACGCGTCCGTCGCCGTCCAGCACGGCGGGCAGCGACTCCAGGACCCGTACCGTCGATGTGACGGTGCGTGCGGCGACCACGAGCGTCCGCTCGCTCTGGAAGGTGCTCCACCGGGACGCGTCATGTCCCACCGGCACGCGCAGGGGCGAACTACCGAACACCGCGCTCCCTCGGGCAGCCATGCCGTTCAGCGCTCGCGGCTAGCGGCGGTGCTGGCTCAGCACATCTCACCGTGCGTGGCAACCCTTCCCCTGGTGGCGGGCATGCGACCGGAACACATACACAGGTACAGGGACACGGTAACGAATCGCCCCGGGGACGCACGATCCAGCGTGGGCCGGGGCGCTGAGAGACCCCCTAATCGGGCTGATTCCCGGGGAAGTTGCCCACCGAAGCACACACTGTCCCCGGAAACACCCGCTGCCCCCGTTGCCGACGGGTCCCACCGCATCGGCGGCACCGCGTGCAGATGCTGACGAGATTCACGCGGCCTGTCGGCGTCGCACCGTCCGTCGTATCAGCCCGTCCGTCGTATCAGCCGTCGTATCAGCGTGGGGACGAACCCCGCGCCGACGCTGACCAGGACCGCGGACGCGGCCAGCAGGGTCGACCGCCACGGCCAGGCCGCACCGGTGAGCGTCAGCTGTGACGACGGGTACTCGGAGAATTTCGCCGTGACCAGCGCCGTACGGCGGTCGCCGTGCTCGGCGAGGTCACGCAGCACGGGGTCGAATCCGAACTCCCCGGCGCGCCTTCCCCCGTCGGGCAGTTCCACGGCCCGCCCGTTGCGGTGCGCCCAGGCACGCAGCGGCTCGTCGACCGCCGAGGAGCTCGCCACGCCGGGCACGACGAAGCGGTCGACTCCGTGGGAGTCACCGTCCGCCGCCTCGGTGACCAGGACGAGACCGTGGCGGGTGGTGACGGTGTCGCGAGCGCCGAGCACCACCGTCCGCGCCGCGAAGGACACACCGCCGTAGCCTTCGAAGGCCGCGGCGGCGTCGATCTCGTCGACCCCGTCGACCAGGCCGATGCCCACCGTCGGCCGCAGCCAGGGGAACGCCGCGTTCAGTGCGTACGGCAGGTCGCCGACGGCCAGGTGGTGGACGGGAATCGCGGTCGGCCCGTCCAGCGTCCAGCCCGGATACGACAGCCCTTTCCCGATCCGGGCGGCCTCGTCCCTGCCCGCCAGATCCTCCACCGTCCGCAGCGCACCGACGGTGCCCGAGGTGACGCCGGCGGTAGTGGTGACCCGGCCGTCCTCGACGTACCGCCGACCCCGCTGCCAGTGCACGTGAGGGTAATCGCGCTTCAGGGAGCCGATGTTGGACCAGAACGACGTCGCGTCACGGCCGTCCAGCAGCCCGGAGGCCGCCAGTAGTTCCGAGCCGGCGCAGACCCCCAGAACACGTGCGCCCTTGCGATGGCGTTCGACGATCCACTGACGGAGCCGGGACTCCTTGGCGTCGGCCGGGTCGGTCACGGCGGACACGATCACCACATCGGGCTCGGGCACGGCACCGTCGGCCACCTCTGCCAGGGTGTGGTCGGGAAGCAGGTGTGCCCCGCCGGACAGCGGGGAGACGCGCCGCTCGGCCGCCACCGTGTACACGAAGAACTTGTCCGACTCGGCGAACACCTGGTATGGCGCGAGGACATCGGTGGCAACCGAGCCCTGATTGCTGACCGCCACCGCGACCGTGAGCCGGTCCTCGGGCACCGCCCGTGCGGCCGGCCATGCCGCGCCGCCGGAAGCGGCCGGGGCGGGCGCGAAGCTGTCCGCCATGGACGCGGTCACCCCGGCGAAGGCGATCCCCGCGAAGGTCACCACGGACAGCGCCGTGCCGAGGAGGACCCAGCCGCCACGGCGGATCACTCGGTTCCGCTTGTTCGATCCAGACAAGACATACCTCCATAATTCGGTCGTGTGAGGGTGGTGTTGGGCGCATCCCGCAGACCCGTGCGGGATGACGCAGAAGAGGCCGGAGAGGCAGAAGAAGCAGAAGAGAAGGACGGGGGAGGCCCGCGGAACGGCCCCTCGAAGGCGAGCGGGTTTCAGCCGGCCGGCCGGAGCCGGGTCCGCAGCTCGGACGGCGAGGCGCCGAACGCCTCCGTGACAAGACGGCGCAGCTGCCGTGCGTCGCGGAAACCGCACTGGGCCGCGACCGCCTCCACCGTCAGATCAGTGGACCCCAGCAGGGTGCGGGCGCGCTCCAGGCGCAGCTGCCGCTGGTAGGCGAGCGGCGTGATCCCGGTGGCCGTGGTGAAGGCCCGGGTCAGGCCGCGCGGGGACAGATGGGCCACGGCCGCGAGTTCGGTCAGGCTGTGCGCGGCGTCCAGGTTCTGCGCCAGGTGGTCCTGTACTCGGTGTACGGCGGGCCGGACGTGATCGCGGTAGCGCAGGAACGGGCTGATCTGCGCCGCGTCGCCGTCCCGCCGCAGGTAGAGCACGAGCTCGCGGGCGACTGCGGCGGCCAGCTCGGGACCGCGGTCGCGTTCGACGAGGGACAGCGCGAGGTCGATCCCGGCGGAGATGCCCGCGCTGGTACTGACCCGCCCGTCATGGACGTACAACGCCGCCTCGCGCACCCGCGCGGCCGGGTACCGCTCACGCATCGCCGTGGTGAGGTGCCAGTGCGTCGTGCACGCCCGGCCGTCCAGCAGTCCCGCTTCCCCAAGGACGGCGGCGCCGCTGCACACCGATGCCACCCGGGCGCCCGCATCGTAGGCATCCCGCACCCAGCGGACCGCGGCTTCCGGCACCAGCCGGTCGGATACGGTCAGTCTCGGCCCCGGGACCAGCACCAGATCGCCCGCCCCCGCCCGCGTCGCCGTCAGCCTCCCCAGGCCGGCCAGCTCCAGGCCCTGGGCCGAGCGCACCCTGTCCGTCTCCGCGACGTACTCCAGCCGGTAGCCGCCGCCCAAGTGGGCCGCCGCGTCGAAGACCTGCACCGGACCGCCGAGATCCAACAGGTTCACCTCGGGGAGCACCAGCACGACCACGCGCCCCGTGCACCCGCTCGTCACATCACTCACACGGACACAGTAGGCAAGAGACCACGTACTCGACGAGGGCGATCAGCGCCGAGGAGCGGACGGATCAGGCACTGCTCGGCCGACGGCGGAGGCGGATCTCGCGGCCGGCCTCGCGGCACGGTTCACGACCGGCCCCGGTTGGTTCCCGGGTGTATCGACCGGTGACCCCGCCCACGGGGCGCCGCGGGATGCGGGGCATGGCACGAGAACTGCCGTGTCGGACGGGAGTTCCAAGGGTGATTCCGTGACACGCGCACCCTCCGGGAAGGCCGGTGCTGACACTCTGCTGCGGGACGGAACGGCAGCACAGACGGACGCTGGGGGGCGGCGTGGGAGTTCGGCAGGCCATGGACGGTTCCGCCTCCTCAGCTGAACCTGCCCTCCGGCGCGCGGACGGCGACGGTCGGCGGGGAGTGCCACGGCACGTCGCATGCGTGATGGACGGGAACGGCCGCTGGGCGGCGCAGCGTTCGCTGCCGCGTACGGCAGGCCACCGTGCCGCGGAGACCACGGTGATCGACGTCATCGAGGCGGCGCGGTCGGCGGGCGTCGAATGGCTGAGCCTGTACGCCTTCTCCACCGAGAACTGGCGTCGGCCGAGCACGGAAGTCGATTTCCTCATGCGGACGGTGCGTCGCGTGGTGCGCAAACACGCCGCGCTGCTGCACGCGCGTGGAATCCGGTGCCGGTTCCTCGGCGTGGCGGACCCGCGCATCCCCGCCGGACTGGCCCGGGATTTCGCCGACCTGACGACACTGACCGGAAACAACCGGCGGATGACGCTGACCGTCGCGTTCGACCACGGCGGGCGCAGGGACATCGTCGAAGCCGCACGGTCGCTGATCCGCAGCGGAGTGCCGGCCGACGCCGTCGACGAGCAGAACTTCGCCGCCCATCTGCCGTTCCCCGACACCCCCGACGTGGACCTCGTCATCCGCACCTCCGGAGAACAGCGCATCTCCAACTTCATGCTCTGGCAGGTCGCCTACGCCGAGTGGGTCTTCCCGCCGGTGCTCTGGCCCGACTTCCGCGCGCCGCACTTCCTGGAGTGCCTGCACACCTATCAGCAACGCGATCGCCGCTTCGGCGGTGTGATGCCGACCGCGAACGGAGAGCCCCGATCGTGACCGACACAGACTCCGGCCACCCCGAGAACACCGGCACCGGCACTGACACCGGCTCCGTCGGCGGCGACGCGCGGCGGCCCGCCGCCGAAGCGGGCACGGGGCCCGGACACGGCCCCGGCTCGCAGTTCCACGCCATGCGCAACGACCCGCGCTGGGCACTGGCACTGGTCCGGGCGACCGTACTGGAGGCCGCCCACCCGCAGATCGGCGCGGCCCTGATCGACAACTCGACGTTCGTGGCGCACCCCTGGCGGCGGCTGCGCAACACCCTCGTGAGCCTGCAACGCATGTTCGGCGCCGACGATCACGTGCGGGACCGGGAAGCGGCGCGGCTCAATCGCCTGCACGCACGGCTGAGCGGCACCGACGCACACAACCGGCCGTACGACGCGCTGGACCCCGGCGTGCGCGCCTGGGTGGTGGCCACCCTGTTCGAGAGCGCCGTCACCATGCACCGACTGAGCGGACAGCCCCTCGAACAGTCCGCCATGGAGCAGCTGTACGCCGAATTCCAGGCGTTCCTCGCCACCCTGGGAGACGAAGCAGGCCACCTGCCGCACACCCTCCACGGGTTCTGGCAGTACTTCGACCGGGTGGTCGAGGAGGAACTGGAGAACACGGAGGCGATGCGCGTCATCCTCTACAAGCTCTTCGACCACCTGCCGGCGCCGCCCCTGCTGCACGGCCTGCCCACGCTGTGGGCGGCCGGCCGGACCGTCGCGGGACCCGTCGTCGGAGCGATCACCGTGGCCTCCCTCCCGGAACCCTTCCGCAGGCGGGCCGGACTGCCCGAGACGCCCGGTGCCCAGACCCTGATGCAGGGCGCCTATCTGGCCGTCGGCCTGGCCCGCTTCCTTCCCGACGGCTGGCTCAGCGCCGACGGCATCGCCGACCTGCTGGCCCTCTCGCCCGACAGCGACGATCCCCGGGCGAGGACGATCACCGCCCTGAACGACCAGGTGAAGCGAGCCGGGGCCCTGCTCCGGCTCATCACCCCGCTGCCCGCACACCCGGATCCCGACGGCGAAACCGATGTGCGGCGCAGCGCGGAAGAGTTCTTCAGGACGGTGCTTGACCAGACCGGCGACGGCTGTCTGGACTGGCCCGACCTCGCCGCCATGGCCCGGGAGCTCTCCGGCCGCCTCGACCTGGACGAGCCCGAGGAGACCAGGCTCTACACCGCGTACGCCGACTGGTGGCGGGAACTCCAGGCGGCCCTCGACACCGACGGCGACGGCCGCATCAGCGCGCAGGAGTACGCCGCGGCCGTGCCCGCCCTGGCCGGACCCGCGCTGATCAAGGTCGCCGAGGTCCTCTTCGACGCGACCGACAAGGACAGCAACGGGGACATTGACGCCGACGAGTACCGCGCCCTGTTCCGCACCGCGTTCCGCCGCGACACGGACGGTAGCGACGGAACGTACAGCCGGGCGGCGTTCGTGAAGGACTTCCTGTCGTTCATGTCGGGCCGTCGGCACTCAACGCCCTACGACCCGCTGCTCGCCGACGCGTGACCCGCTCCCCGGGCGCACTTTCCGTGGAATAGCCACGCCGACTTCGACGCTCCCTGTGTAACGAAAGTCCCCCGATGCAATGAACTTGATTACCGCAAGGAAGTGGACATCATGGGACAGCTCGAAGGGAAAGTGGCCCTGGTGACCGGCGGATCGACCGGCATCGGACTGGCCGTCGCCCGCAGGTTCGCCGCCGAGGGCGCCACCGTCTACCTCACCGGCCGGCGCAAGCCGGAGCTGGACGCGGCCGTGGAAGCCGTCGGTGCGGGTGCCGTCGGCGTGCAGAGCGATGTGTCGAATCTCGATGATCTCGACCAGCTCTTCGCGACGATCAAGGAGCGCAGCGGGCGGCTGGACGTGGTCGTGGCCAATGCCGGCATCGCCGATCTCGCCCGGCTGGGCGAGATCACCGAGGAGCAGTACGACAGGACCTTCGACATCAATGTCAAAGGGACCCTGTTCACCGTTCAGAAGGCGCTGCCGCTGCTGCCCGACGGTGCCTCGGTGATCGTGCTCTCCTCCACCAACGCGTCCATGGGCGTCGAGGGCATGAGCGTCTACAGCGCCACCAAGGCGGCCGACCGCAATCTCGCCCGCACCTGGGCCGCCGAGCTCGCGGGCCGCGGCATCCGGGTCAACGCCATCAGCCCCGGCCCGATCGAGACCCCCGGCATCCGCGGCCTGGGAACCCCGGCGCAGGACGAACCGCAGCTGGCGGACTCCCTCGCGACAGTGGTTCCACTCGGTCGGCTCGGCCATGCCGGCGAAGTCGCCGCCGCGGCGGTCTTCCTCGCCTCGGACCAGAGTTCGTTCACCACCGGGGCCGAACTCTTCGTCGACGGCGGGCTGGTCCAGGTCTGAGCCCCGGCTACCGTGACGCCCGCGGTTCGACCGTGTCGATGGTGTGGGCTTGGACCGGGCCATCATCGAGGGCTGTCGGCATGGCACCGCCGCCCCCACCGTGATCGTGTCGGTGGGCGAGCAGGGGGGCTACGACCCGGTGGTCGGGACGGCGCGAGCCGTCACGCGGTGGTGGCGGCCCGCCGAGCGGACACCTCGATCTCGATCTTCATACGTGGATCGGCCAGACCGCACATGAGCATCGTGGCGGCCGGCCGCACCTCGCCGAAGCGGCGGCGCAGGACGGGCCGGCACGGCTCGAAGTCCTCGCGGTCGGGCAGCAGCGTCCGCGTGGCGGCGCCCGGGTCCGGGATTAAGGTGGGGTCGTGCCTCGGGCCGCATCCCGGTGACGAGAGGACCGCGATCATGACACTCCGTGGCCGCGCACTGCGGCTGACGATCATCGTCGACGACACCGACACCTGGCATCACAAGCCCCTGTTCACCGAGATCGTGCACCGTGCCCATGCCTTCGGGCTGGCCGGGGCGACGGTGTTCCGAGGCGTGGAGGGCTTCGGGGCGACATCGGTCGTACACACGACGCGACTGCTGTCCATGGCCGACGACCTGCCGACGGCCGTCGTCATCGTCGACGAGGAGGACCGCGTCCGAGCGTTCATGACCCAGCTCGACGAACTGCCCATCAGTGGGCTGATCACCCTGCAAGAGGTCGAGGTCGTCCACTACAACAGCCGGAAGGCCGCGGCCACTTGAGGCCGACTCGGTGACCAGCACCGACGCGGTGACCAACGGCGAACCGGCCGCGGCACCGGCCACGTCAAGCACGTGTCTGCGCCGGATCCCGTGCGGGGCACCGCATGACGTCCACAGGCTCGACGATCACCAGCCCGCCGTCGATCAACTCGCGCAGGGCCGGAAGGAAGCGGCGCACCCGTTCTTCCTCGTCGACGATCACGATCGCCAGCGGAACATCCTGCTTGAGGGACAGCAACCGGAATCCGTGGATCACCGACGAGGCCCCGAATCCCTCGATCCCCCGCAGCACCGTCGCGCCGGCCAGCCCGGCCTGATGAGCGCGGTGCACGATCTCGGCGGACAGCGGCCTGTGATGCCAGGTGTCGCATTCCTCTATGAAGATCGTCAGCTGTAGGGCCCGTCGCATCGGCGTCATGACGTCCTCCTGGTCCGCCACCACAGCACCAACATAGCTCTGACCGGTACACAACGGAGTAAAGGGAACGGTTCCTTCCGGACGACGGTGCGGGTCGGTGACTCCCGTTGGTGACTCCAGTTGGTCACTCCAGTCAATGGATCAGTCGCGGAGCGTATCCGAGACCCTTGGGGGGGCTACCGTCGGCCGCGGTGGATCCAGTGCGCACGGCGCTGGTACCGGGCCACCGGTGGGGTGGCCGGGGCGCTCTTCGCGGCGGGAGGTCCGGCGGCCGGCGGGGGTTGTGCGGGGGAAGGCGGGGGCGGTGGCGTGTCCTGGGGCGGGTGGAGGCCCTCCGCCGAGTACCGCGTGGTGGCGATGCTGTCCACGATCTGCTGCTCGGTGAAGCTCTCCGAACCGGGCACATGGGGGACGAATCCGATGAGTACGCCATCACTGACGATCTCCGCGTCCAGTCCTGATGCGCCGTCCATGTCCCACAGGGCCTCAATGCCCTCGTCCAGGACCACCCTGATCCCGAACTCGTAGACACCCGCCTCCACGAGATGGGCCATCACCTCTCGGGCCCGAAGGGCCGCCACCACACGTCGGGCGCGATCCACATCCATGACAGCTGTCCCTTCTTCGCGTTCAGGGCTCCTCGCGGGTTCAGGGCTTCCGGTGGGTTCAGCTCGGCTCGGGCTTCGCCGGTACCCGCTCTTCGGTGGCGGGTGACGGTGTCGAGCGGCGGAGCGTTTCGAGGATGGTCAGACCCTGCGCCACCACTCCGGCCGCCACCTGGTTGATGCCGTCGGTGCCGTTGAGGACGGTGAGATCGGCTCCGGACATACCGCGAGCCGCCGCCTCGGCGAGGGCGGGCAGATTCTCCACGACCCGGTTGGCGGCGATGAGTTCCTGGTTGCCGTCACGGAGCGAGGCGGCACGGGCCGTGTTGGCGTCGGCCTGGGCCTGGGCGATGGCCCGTTCGGCGTAGGCGGCCCCGTCGGCCTCGAACGTGACCCGGTCACGGCCCGCCTCGGCCAGCGTCCGCTGCCGGTATGCCTCCGCGTCCGCCGGGCGCCGTACCTCCGCCTCCAGCCGCTGGGCCGCCAGACCGGCCTGCCGCTGGGCCAGCGCGGTCTGTTCCTCGATGACCTCCTGGGACGCCTTGGCCTGGGCGAGGGGGCCCGCCTGGGCGGCGCGCGCGTTGTACTGCTCGGTCTCGGCGGTGAAACCCGCCCGTTTGATCGCCGTGTCCCGTTCGTACTCGGCCTTGAGCGCGGCGGCCTGCTGCTCCCGCTCCGCCGCCTCCTGATCCGCCTTGGCCTGCGCTATCCGGGCCTGGCTCGCCACGGCGGCGGCATGCGGGGCGGCGAGGTTGTCGATATATCCGGTGGAGTCCTCGATCTCCTGGATCTGGAGGGCGTCCACGACGATGCCGAGTTTTTCCATCTCGCCGTGGCTGCCCGCCACCACCTCCTGGGAGACCCGGCTGCGCTCACGGATGATCTGTTCCACCGTGAGCCCGCCGACGATGGACCGCAGATGCCCCGCGAAGATCCGGCCGACCAGCTCCTCCATCCGCTGCTGCTCCGACAGGAACCGGCGGGCGGCATTGGCGATCGACACCGCGTCGTCCCCCACCTTGAACACGCACACGGCCCGTACTTTGAGCCGGATTCCCTGCTGGGTCACACAGTCCTCGGCGATCTCCGCCTCCCGCAGGGCCAGCGACAGCATCCGGGCCTTCTGCTTGACGGGCAGCACAAAACTGCCGTGACCGGTGACGATCCGAAACTGGGTTTCCTCGGCCCGCCGTTTGGAGCCGGAAATCAGCATGGCCTCGTTCGGAGCGGGAACGTGCCAGAAAAACATCAGGGACCACCTCGCGTCCTGCGGAACCGAGAAGACACGTCCCGAAGGGGAAGACGCTTCAGGACGGCAGCGGCTCGACGATCACCGAGCGTGCCGAGACGGAGTCGACCACGATCACCCGGACGTCCTTGGCGACCGGTGCCGCGGACCAGGCCGCATAGGCTTCCGAGCCGCCCCGGACGGCCACGAGCACTTCCCCGGGACCGTCCTGTGGGATCGCCACCGTCACTTTTCCCAGTGCCCCCACAGGACTCTGCGAAGAGTCGTCGGCTGTGCGCATACGACCTCTTGACACCTGGATACGGAAGGTCACCTGAAGGGGGCTCCGGGCGGTCGACGGACGAGGACCGCTCGCGCCCGCTGTCTCCTTCGGACACGTCAAGCCTCTGGGCACGTCAAGCCTCTGGGCACATCAGCGAAGACGCTCCCGGCATCAGGACACCGGTCGTCTTCGCACCTTCCACGCTACTCCGCCTCGCTCCCCTCGGCGCATTCCGCCCAGACGAGTACGTGATCCAGACCGGTCCGCCCACCGTCTCCCCGTCGGACCGGATCCGGACCCCGGTGGTACGGCAGCCGCCGCTGATGAGGCCCTAGCGGAAGATGGCGATCGCGTCCAGGGTGACCTCGCGCTGTTCGGGGTTCCACCCGGTGGTCTTGCCGAGGCAGCGGGCCTGGAACTCGCCCTCGTACATCGTCTCGATCTGCAGCCCGGCGGCGGAGAGCGGGACCCGGAGGTGAGCGGGTCGCTCGTCGTCGCCGTAGCGGGCCCGCAGCACATAGCCGCCGCTGGACTCCGGCAGGGCCGTGAAACGGCCCTGCACCGAGACGAACTCCCTGATGTCGCTGAGCGCCACCTGATCCGCGTCCGCCGCATGGCCGCCGGCCATCGTCAGTTCACGGGTGAGCGCCCGGTTCAGGGTGAGGGAGCCGGAGCGCAGGTCGACCTGGACGACGGCGTCCTCCCGGTCGAACACCGACAGGAGCACGCCCACCGTCGACAACGACGTGTGCCGCTGTACGTAACTGGTGAACGTCTCCTGGCTGGTTCCCCGGTCCGCCTTCAGATCGAAGGGCATCAGCTTGGTCCAGAACCCGGCGTTCGTGGTGACGTTGTGGCGTTCCTCGACCACCCTCTCCAACGCCGCGGTGTAGTTGCCGAGTTCGTCGAGGTTCTTGACGGACTGCTCGTGCAGATAGACGCAGATACTCGGACCCGGATGCTCCTTGCGGGGGCCGGTGAGTCTCCGGTGCGCGAGCGCCAGGAGCAGCACGCACAGGCCCAGCACCCCCGCCGCGGCCACCAGCCAGACGACCATCCATCCCCACCATGCGCCCCACCAGGCGCCGTTAACCACAGCCACGGATCTCCTTGAACGCCTCGGAAAGGGACGAGTCGTCGGCGTCCACCAGGTGCCCGCCGCTCGCCGCCGCCACGCGCCGCAACTCCCCGGCGTCCGCCTCACCGAGGTGGACCGGGTAGGTGCGGACCCGGCGGACCTCGGGCTCCAGCGCCCGGTACCGCCGTACGAACTGGTCATAGGTGAGGCCGGCGTTGTTCTGGCCGTCCGTCATCAGCACGATCGACACGGCCCGTCGGGGGGCTTCCCGGACGGCCGCCGCAGCCGTGCGGTACCCATGGTCGAGCGCGGACCACAGGGCGGTGTCGTCGTCGTACTCGTCGCGGGCGATGAAGGCTTGGAGGGCCCGGAGGTCCCCGGGGCCGCGCACGGTGACCGTCCGCTCGCCCAGGACGCTGCCCCCGAAACGCACCACGGTCAGCCGTTCGCCCTCGTAGAACCGGGCGAACTTGCCCGTCCGGGAGGAGTCCGCCCCGCTGAGACCGGCGAACGCGGCACGCAGCGACGCCGCCCGCTCGCCGCGCATCGAACCGGAGAAGTCCAGCAGGAAGAGGACTTGATCGCCGCCGGGGCGGCGCGGATCGCCGTAGTCGGCGATGAGCCGTTCGATGACCGCGAGATCGTCGGGGAAGTACAGCGCATTGCCGAGCGGGGCGCTCAACTCGGGCTCGCGGCGCACCGACGGGCTGATCGGGCGCCGCAGTGTCCTGTGCATGATCTCCTGCTGGTGGCGCTCCCCGGTCAGCCAGTCCACCACCCGGTCGTAGGCGGCGCGCCGGTCGTCGTCCAGCAGGAGCAGCGGATAGTCCGAAAGCACGGTGCCGTCGGTGGGGTAGACGATGTCCAGGGGCTGGGGGAGCCGGCCGGACTTGTTCAGCGCGAGGAGTTCGGACTCGTAGGTGATCAGCGCGTTGGCCTTCGGCCCGCCCCGCACGAAGGCGTCGATCAGGTCCTGCGAGGTGTCGGCGGTGAGAGTCTGCCCGGAGCGGAAGCCGCGCAGCCGGTCGCACGAGACGTCCTCGGGGCGCAGCGCGCTCCCGGTGCCCGCGGCGGCCGTGGCGACCCCGACGAGGGCGACCAGCCCGCTGCCCGAGTGCCGGGGGTCGACCATGCCGAAGTGAACGGTGCCGGTGGCGGCGGCATTCGCGATGTCCGCCCAGGACAGGCGACCGCCCGGAACCTGCTTCCGTAGCCGCTCAGCCACGTCGTGGGTCAGCCCGATGACCACGGGCGAGCGCATGACGGGGGTGCTCAGGGGCGGATCGGCGCCGGCCCCGCCCGCCTTCTTGAGCTTCAACCGGAGGTAGCGGTCGGAGGAGAGCCAGGCCAGGTCGTAGCCGTGGCCCCCGTCCACGAGCAGGTCGTCGGCGTCGTTCGCGGCCCGGTAGTCGAGGTCGAGGCGTACCCCCGTGTCGTGCTGCAGGTCGTCCAGGACCGGCCGCATGTCGGCGAGTTCGGGACTGGCCAGCACGCGCAGCGTGGTCGTGTCGTCCCCGCCGTCCGAGCAGGCGGCGAGCGCACTCCAGGCGGCGACGAGGACCAGGCACAGCGCGAGCATGCCGGTCCGCACCCGTCGTTTCACATGGGGTCCTTGAGCATCGGTCATGTCACGAGGAGCCCTCGGCCGTCGGCGTCGAACCGTCCGACCCGGTGCCCGGCGAGCCGGTGGGGTCGCACTTGCCGACGGTCTCGATCATGCGCTCCAGCAGACTGAGGTCGGGCAGGATGGCTCTGGTGTCGTCGGTCGACGCGGCGGGCGCCGGGATGTGATGGTCCTTCAGGAATTCCGTGAGGCGGATACTCGTGAAGCCGCTGTTGGCATCGCGCAGCCGGAAACCCAGTTCCATGGCGCGTTCCTGGAGCACCGGGTCGTCGGAGATGAGCCGGCCGAGCCGGTCCCCGTCGTCGCTGAGCGCGATGAGCTTGGGTTCGGTGATGAAGCGGGTGGAGGGATAGAGCAGTACGCGCTCGTCGTCCGCCGCTCCCGTCTTGGCGCGGTACTGGATCTGATGGGCCAGGAACTGGTGCTCGTAGATGACGGCGATCGGGGCGATGCTCTTGCCCTCGGGGGAGAGATACGTCTGGTTCTTCTCGAACGACGGCATTCCCTGGGCGATGAGGACGGGCTTTATCCGCTCGGCCAGCTGGTCCGCCTCCGCCTCCGACTTCGGAATGTCGTTGCCGTTCTCCACGAACGCCACGAGGCCCAGATAGGTGCCCGCGGAGTTGGATTCGCAGATGTCGGAGGTCTGCGCCAGCACCTTGTTGCCGTTGTGCAGCCCGTACCGGCCCAGACCGATGTCGTCCCACCGCTTGCCCTTGCCGCCGTCGGCCTGGGCGAGCTCGATGAAGCGGCGCATGTCGAGCCGGTAGTAGAGCGGCTGGTCACCGTCCGACGCGGCATCCTGCTGCGGTCTGGCGACACCCGCGGCCACCAGGGTCTTGGCGTACTCGCGGTAGGTGGCGAGCACGATGGGACTGGAGAACGGCCCGTAGGTGGTGGCCGGGTGGCCGGCCCGCGCCCGTTCCTGTGTGATCAGGTCCGCGGCGGGCTGCCCGGAGGGAAAGACGACGTCGTAGCCCTGGTAGCTCTGCGTGGCAATGCCACGCGACCCCATGCGAGTGATGTGCATGCGGAAGCCGTGCTGGAGGAGCAGCCGCTCGACCTCGGGGTCCTCGAAGAACTCCGATTTGGAGGCCATCTTGGCCTCGATCGTCACGATCCGCTGGAACGGCAGTGCCGCATGCCCGAACACCAGCACCAGCACGAAGCAGAGGGCGGGAACGAACGCCACGGTCAGCGGCAGCGGCCGGCGCAGGCGTGCGGGCCAGGACCGCTCCGGACTTCGGACCGATAACCTGGGTTCCGCTCCACCGGCCCCCTCGGCTCGGACTGTGTTCGTGGACACCAGCACCACCCCCGTGACGGGGTTGGATTCTGAACCAGTGAGGCGACGTGGGAACATCCGGCAGGTGAATCACCTGGGAACGGTGTGTCGAGAGATGGTGCGGTGACGTCCGTCAGGAGAGCAGCGGCTCGTGATTGGCCCAGACGGCTTTGTAGGAGTACCGGGACTGCCAGCGCTGGATGAGTTCCGCGGCTCCTGGGGCCGCGAACGAGGCGTTGAGCGCATCGAGGTCGGCGACACCCAGCTGCACGACGGCGGTGGCGACGAACGCGGGGTTGTGGTCGTCGCCTCGAAGGCGATTCGACGCGTCGAATCGCGGCTCGGGGTTCAGCTGCTCGTGCGCTCCAGCCGTCATGTCTCGCTGACGCCGGCCGGGGAGGCGCTGCTGCACCACGGCCGCCACGCGCTCGACGCGATGAGCGCCGTGGTCACCGGATGCTCGTGGTCCTGCTCACCCACTGGGCCAGGGTGAGCTGCCGGGCCACGGCCAAGCGAGCGGGGCGGCGCCGATGAGCCGGCAGATGTCCGGATGCGCACAGGCCGTGCCGGTGCGTCCGCGGGCTTTGGCCGCCGTGGTGCACCAGGGCGTCGTGGGCCAGGGCTTCCCGGAGGAGCGACAGATGGGGCGGCACGGCCGCGGCCCGGTCGCGCTCACCCCGGAATGCGTCGTGCCTGGCCGGGCGGGCCTGCACCGGGCGGGCCTGCCTCGGCGGACGGATCTCAAGGACGGCCGGGCTGTGTGCTTCGATCATGGTGACACCTCCGTTCCCGCTTCCACCATCACCCACGACCACCCCCGCGCGCGTCGTCCCCGTGCAGCGATTCACGGCTACCACGACCGCGGTATACGGCACCCCTGCGTACGGCGGGGGCAGAACGCACCGTAGGGCCTACGAGGCGGGCGCCTGCGCAGGGGCGGGGTCCGCCGCGCTGACCAGCCCGCTCCGATAGGCGATGACCACCAGCTGGGCCCGGTCACGGGCGGCCAGCTTGGTCATGGCCCGGTTGACATGGGTCTTGGCGGTCAACGGACTGACGAACAAATGCTCGGCGATGTCGTCATTGGACAGACCGAGCGCCGCGAGCCGGGTGACATCGCGCTCCCTCGGCGTCAGACACTCCAGCCGCTCGTGCACGGCCGCCGGGCAGGGATCCGGCTGGGCCAGAAAACGGGTGATCAACGACCGCGTGGCCGACGGGGACAGCAGCGCCTCGCCGGCGGCGACCGTACGCACGGCATCGAGGAGTTCCTCCGGTCGCGCACCCTTGCCGAGAAAACCGCTCGCACCCGCGCGCAGCGCCTCGGCGACATGCTCGTCGTCCTCGAAGGTGGTCAGGATCAGTACGCGTACGTCGGTGAGATCGCCGGACTCGCTGATCAGCCGTGTCGCCTCAAGGCCGTCCAGCTCCGGCATGCGGATGTCCATCAGCACCACGTCCGGGCGCTGCGCGGCAGCCAGTTGCACCGCCTCACGCCCGTTGGACGCCTCGGCGACGGTCTCCATGTCGTCCGTGGCATCGAACAGCATCCTGAAGGTGGCCCGCAGCAGGGCCTGGTCATCGGCGAGCAGTACACGAATCGTCATATCCATGTCTCCGATCCCGTGCCGAGCCGGGCCGCCGAGGCAGTTCGGCCCGCACGGTGAAGCCGCCGTCGGTGCGCGGCCCGGCATGCAGCCTGCCCCCGATCGCGGCAGCCCGCTCATGCATTCCGATCAGCCCGTGCCCGGCTCCCGGCCGAGGCCGGTGCGAGCGCGCGCCCCCGTCGTTCTCGACGGTGATCGTCAACCATTCGGGGTGGTAGTGCAGGAACAGCCGGGCGGAGTCGGCCCCCGCGTGCTTGCGGACATTGGTCAGGGACTCCTGCACGATCCGGTACGCGGCCAGATCGACGGCCGGCTCCAGCGGCTCGGCGGGCCCTCGCCGCGTGTGGTTCACGACCAGACCGGCACGTTCGAACGACGCCAGAAGGGCGGGCACCTGCGCAAGGCCCGGCAGCGGATCGCGCGGCACCGTGTCCTCGGACTGCCGCAGCAGGCCCACGGTGGCCCGCAGTTCGTCCAGGGCGGACCGGCTGGTGTCCCGGATGTCCTCCAGAGCCGTGACTATCTGGTCCGGTCGCCGCTCCACCAGATGCACGGCCACCCCTGCCTGAGCGTTGATCAACGCGATGTGGTGCGCGACGATGTCGTGCAACTCGCGCGCGATCCGGACCCGTTCGGCCGCGACCCGCTGCCGTGCCTCCTGCTCACGGGTGCGCTCCGCATGCTCGGCCCGTTCCTCCACGGCGGCCACGTAGGCGTGACGGGAGCGCACCGCGTCCCCGATGGCGGTCGGCAGGGCCGTCCATGCCAGCATCGCGGCCTTGTCCGGGTCCAGCCATTCCTGCGAGCTCCACACCGTGGCGGCCCCCACCAGCACGGCGGCCGAGACGGCAGCCGCGATCCAGCCCGTGCGCCGGTCGGTGTGCACGGCCACGGTGTAGACGGACACCAGAACCGGGCTGATCACCAAGGGGCTCTCCCGGAATCCGAGGACCTGGAAGAGCACCCCGCAGCCCACGGTCAGGGCCAGTACGCCGAGCGGGTGGCGATGCCGCCGCAGCAGCGCGGCGGAACCGAC
This sequence comes from Streptomyces sp. NPDC004752, assembly GCF_053601275.1. Classification (NCBI taxonomy): domain Bacteria; kingdom Bacillati; phylum Actinomycetota; class Actinomycetes; order Kitasatosporales; family Streptomycetaceae; genus Streptomyces; species Streptomyces sp. NPDC004752. The sequence goes on from NZ_JBSGBN010000030.1 coordinate 33,924, forward strand.
TGCGGCCAGCACCACAGCGGGCCAGCGTAAGTCCACCTCGTCCTGGTGCGGATCGATGGAGGCGGCCACGACGGACAGCACGAACAGCAGGGCCACGCCCAGAGCCCCGACCATACGAGTCCGAGCAGGCGTCTTCGACCTGCCACCGTTGATCACCGGCATGCCACCACCGTAGGGGCGATGGGCACAGCGGGCATCAGCACGCCGCCCGAACGGTGCCCTGCCCCGGGGGTGAGGCGCACCACCCGGCACCGGCTTTGCCTCGGGCGTGCCGATTGCCTAGGCTGAGGGCGGCGAAGGGGAGTAGTCCCGCAATACCGCTGGTCGACACACTGGACACCCTCACGGGCATCCCGGCCATCGGGCCGGCCAGAGAGTGACGGGTCGGTGGACGAGACCTTCGGTCACGGCACAACACGGCCCGCACACACGTGCGGGGCCGCGTCATCGTGCCGGGCCGCAAGGGTCTTCCCGTCACCGCAGTGGGTGCCGTTCGAGCCTTCGGCCCGGCCCCGGCAGAAAGCACCAGGATGACTCTCGACCCCCTGGCGATCGTCACCGCCTTCGGGCTGATTTTCCTCGCCGAACTTCCCGACAAGACCATGTTCGCGTCGCTGGCCATGGGTACCCGCATGCGCCCGCTGTACGTGTGGTTCGGGACCTCCACGGCCTTCGTCGTCCACGTCGTCATCGCCGTCGGTGCCGGCAGGCTGATCGGCCTGCTGCCCACGACGGCGGTCAGGCTCGTCTCCGCCGCCCTGTTCGCCTTCGGAGCCATCGTGCTGCTGCGCGGTGGGGGCGACGACGAGGACGGTGAAGACGGATCCGGGACCGTCACCGGATTCTGGCCCGTCTACACCACCGCCTTCATGGCCGTCTTCATCAGCGAGTGGGGGGACCTCACCCAGATCACCACCGCCAACCTCGCGGCCACCGACGGCTGGCTGTCCACCGCCATCGGCTCTGCCGCCGCCCTGATGTCCGTGTCCGCCCTCGCCCTCCTCGCGGGCCGCTTCATCGCCAAGCGCGTACCGCTGAAGACCGTGCAGCGCATCGGCGCCGTCTGCATGGCCGGCCTGGCGGCCTGGACGCTCGTCGAAGCGTTCACCGGCTGACGACTTCGGCGCGTTGAGCGCCGTGCGCCGTCGATCCGGGCCGGGCACCGACGGCGGGTGAGGGCGCCGGGGCATGTGACGCCGAGGCGGGGTCCGGGCGTCCCGCGGCGGCTCAACCGGCGGCTCGTCGCCAGGCCGCCGCACGCAGCAGCCGCAGTCCGTTGAGGCCGACGATGACGGTGGAGCCCTCGTGACCGGCGACACCGAGCGGCAGGGGCAGGTTCCCCGCCAGGTCCCAGACGACCAGACCGGTGATGAACACCGCGGCGATCACGAGGTTCTGCACGACGAGCCGCCGGGCTCGGCGGGACAGGGAGATCACCGCGGGGACGGTGGCGAGTTCGTCGCGGACGACGACCGCGTCGGCGGTCTCCAGAGCCAGGTCCGAACCCGCCCGGCCCATGGCGACGCCGGTGTGGGCGGCGGCCAGCGCCGGGGCGTCGTTGACGCCGTCCCCGACGACCATCACCTTGCGCCCCGCTGCCGCCAGTTCCCTGACCGCGCTCACCTTCTGCTCGGGCAGCAGCCCGGCGCGTACGTCCTCGATGCCGACCTCCGTGGCCAGGCGTCCGGCCGCGCGCGGGTTGTCGCCGGTCAGCAGCAGGGGGGCGGCCCCGGTGCGTGACGTCAGGGAGGCGACGGTCGTGGCGGCGTCGGGGCGCAGCCGGTCGGCGACGCCGAGCAGCCCGACGGGCGCACCGTCCACCGTGATCAGTACGGCGGTCCGGCCGCCGTCCTCCAGCTCACCCGCGAGGTCCGCCGCCTCCGTCGTCGTCGGGCCAGTCGTTGTCGGGCCAGTCGTTGTCGGGTCGGCCGTCGTCGGGTCGGTGTCGCGGGCAGTGGCGAGGAGCCGGGCGGGAGCCCCCACCGCTACCCGGTGCGCGCCGACGGTGGCGCTGACACCGACACCGGGCGTCGAGTCGAAGTCCTCCGCCACCGCAAGGGCGAGTCCCCGCTCCCGTGCCGCGGCCAGCACGGCGCGGGCCAGCGGGTGCTCGCTGGGGTGCTCGGCCGCGGCGGCGAGGGCCAGCAGTCCGGCCTCGTCGAGGCCGGAGCCGGTCAGCGGCCGGATGTCGGTGACGCGCGGAGTGCCCTCGGTCAGCGTGCCGGTCTTGTCGAGCGCGACCGCGTCGACCTCGCCGAGCCGCTCCATGACCACCGCCGACTTGACCAGCACGCCGTGCCGTCCGGCATTCGCGATGGCCGACAGCAGCGGCGGCATGGTCGCCAGGACGACGGCGCACGGCGACGCCACGATCATGAAGGTCATCGCCCGCAGCAGCGAGCCGGTCAGCTCGGCGCCGAAGGCGAGCGGGACGAGGAAGACGGCCGGCGTCGCCGCGACCATCCCCAGCGAGTAGCGCTGTTCGACCTTCTCGATGAAGAGCTGCGTCGGCGCCTTGGTCTCGGACGCCTCCTCCACCATGCGCACGATCCGGGCGATCACGCTGTCGGACGCGTCGCGCTCGACGCGCACCCGCAGGGCGCCGGTGCCGTTGAGGGTGCCGGCGAAGACCTCGTCGCCCCGCTCCTTGGGCACGGGCAGCGGCTCGCCGGTGATGGTCGCCTGGTCCACGTCACTGGCACCGTCGAGGACACGGCCGTCCGCGCCGACACGCTCACCGGGGCGTACCAGGATGGTGTCGCCGACGGCCAGGTCCTCGACGGCGACGGTCTCCTCACTGCCGTCGGCGGCGAGCCGGGCGGCCTTGGCGGGGGCCAGGTCCAGGAGTCCCCGCACGGAGTCGGCGGTGCGGGCGGTGGCCAGGGCCTCCAGCGCGCCGGAGGTGGCGAAGATGACGATCAGCAGCGCCCCGTCCATGACCTGCCCGATCGCCGCGGCACCGAGCGCGGCGACGACCATCAGCAGATCCACGTCGAGGGTTTTCTCCTTCAGCGCCCGCAGTCCGGCCCAGCCCGGTTCCCAGCCGCCCGCCGCATAGGTCAGGGCGTACAGGGGCGCCCAGGTCCAGGCCGGGGCGCCGGTCAGCTGCAACGGCAGCGCGACCAGGAAGAGGGCCAGGGCAACCGCTGCCCAGCGGGCCTCGGGCAGCGCGAGGACTCGTGTGCGCCGGCGTGGTGCGGCGGTGTCGCGTTCCGGAGCGGTCCGGTCTGCCGGGGCCGGGGCGAGAGTGGAGGTCATCGGGAAAGTCCTTCACAGGGCATGACGTGTTCACGTGCAGCCGGAATCCCGGTGCCGCCCACCACCGTACAGGAAAGAATGAAGACTCATTCATGCGTTCATGGGTTGTTCTCCGTACGATGAGGCCCATGGGCCACCGAGCTGACACAACGACGACCGCCACCGCGCGCGACCGCCTGGAGACCGTCGGCGCCGCCGATGTGGCCGCCACCCTCCAGGCGCTGGCCACCCCCTCGCGCCTGCGCATCCTGGCCCGCCTCCAGGAAGGCCCCTGCGCGGCCACGGAACTGGCCGACGCGGTCGGCATGGAACAGTCCGCCTGCTCCCACCAACTGCGCCTGTTGCGCAACCTCGGCCTGGTCACCGGCGAACGCCGAGGCCGCTCGGTCATCTACGCGCTCTACGACAATCACGTCGCCGAACTCCTGGAACAGGCCCTCTACCACGTCGAGCATCTGCGCCTCGGACTGCGCGACACCCCGGCCGGGGCGGACGTGGCGGCCGGGGCGCGCTGATCCCTGCCCGGCACGGCGGCCAACGCACGGGCACGGCCCGCGCATTGAGCCCATGCAGCGGCCAACGGACGTGAACGGCCTGCGCATTGTCCCGGCGCGGCGGCCAACGGACGTGCCCGCGCATTGGCCCGACACCGCACCGTCGTACGCCAAAGCCGCGGCCGGATTCCGGCCCGGTCATCCGGGGGGGAGCGGGCGTCGGTCGACGCCGACGGCAGGCGGGCGCCGAACGCTGTGGCGAGGACGCTCCCGGGGCGGTCCCACCGCAGGTCGGGAAGCCGAGCTTCACTTGGATTCGATGCGCCCCACCGGGTCGGTGCTCTCCGACAGGGCCTGCTGCGCCGCCGACCAGGCGGCCTCCTCGATGCCGAGCGCATGGCGGAGGTAGGCCCAGGAGATGTGCTGGATCAGGGCGATGCGTTCCGGGTTTTCGTCCGTTGTCTCCTTGATCTCGTAGCCCGCGATGCCGCCGAGCGAGTGCTCTGCCCCGAACAGGGTGAGGAGGCTCTTGTCGCCGGGGCTCAGGAAATACGGGTCGGTCATCCACTCCGGTCCTCGAACGCTCAGCGGGGAGTCGTCCCGATCCCCCGCCACCACGAGGGCCGGTGTGGTCATGTCCGTGAAACTCGGGTTCATGAACGGGAAGTTCTCGGCTGCGAAAGGTGTCAGATCGGCGCCGCCCGTTCCGGCCGTGGCGAACAGCACCCCCGCCTTGATGCGCGAGTCCGACAGGTCCTCCTCCTTCTTGCCCTGCGGATCGAGGACGCGCAGGCCCAGCAGACTGCCCACCGTCTGGCCGCCGAAGGAATGTCCTGCCGCGGCTATGCGGCTTCGGTCGAGGCGCCCGCCGAGGCCGGGCACCGCTGCTTCCAGCAGGTCGAGTTGGTCGAGGACGCGCTTCATGTCCTCGACCCGGAAACGCCAGATCCGTGGAGTGCGGGGATCCTCGGAGGGAATGCCCAGCGTCCTTGAGTCGAGATGGTTGGGCTGAATCACCACGAAGCCGTGCGCCGCCCAGAAGTCGGTCAATGGGCCGTAGCCGTGCAGGGACGAGCCGAAGCCGTGCGAGAAGACGATGACGGGCAGTTCGTCCCCGGTGACGGGCGCGGACACTCGTACGTGCAGGTCCGCACCGCGGTCCGGTGCTCGGAGCACCACCGGCTGCACGGAGACGACGGGAGCGGGTGTGCCGATGGCCAGGTCTGTGATGGCCCTGTCTGTGTGCGGCATGGATCTTTCTTTCGCTTCTCTGTTTCGCGGTCGATGCGGTCGATGTGTTCGGTGTGGTCGATGTGTTCGGTGTCGGATGGCGCCCGTGGTAGGCGGCGACACCGGCCGTCCTTGATGTGTTGGGGCTTGGGGCTTGGGGCTTGGGGCTTGGGGCTTGGGGCTGTGCGGGTCGGCCATCACGCCGAGGGCAGGCGACGGAACCGGCCGAAGGAGACCGGGCGGACGGGGTGGGGGTGCCGCGCGGGCGCGGTGCCGGGGTTCTGTCGGTCGGTGGCGCCGTGGCGCCGTGGCGTTGAGGTCGGTGCGGTGCGATCGCGCCGCGGCTTGGTTGTCGTGCCCTGATCTGGCACCATGGAGAAACGGGACGCTGTCCCGATTGACGATACGGGACGCCGTCCCGTTTATCAAGCTCGGTGGCGAAAGGAAGGCCGCGGTGAACGACATCGACCGGGACACAGGGCGTGCGGCGGCCCGGCCGCAACGGGCGGACGCGCGGCGCAACCAGGAGACCCTGCTCGAAGCGGCCGCCGCGATCTTCGTCACGTCAGGGGTGGAAGCGCCGATAAGGGAGATCGCGGCCAAGGGCGGCGTCGGTACGGCCACGATCTACCGTCACTTCCCGACGCGAGCGGACCTCATCATCGCCGTCTACCGGCACCAGGTCGAGGCCCTCGCCGAGGCCGGTTCCGCCCTGCCGGAGACCAGCGCAACCCCGTATGCGGCACTGGCCCGCTGGTTCGACCTCTTCGTCGATTTCGTGGTCACCAAGCAGGGACTCGCCGCCGTGCTGCAGTCCGAGGACCCCTGCTTCGACCCGCTGCACTCCTACTTCCTCGAACGGCTCGTGCCCGTGTGCACCCAACTGCTCGACGCCGCGGCCGATTCCGGGGAGATCCGCTCCGACCTGGAAGCCCACGAGCTGATGCGCGCTGTCGGGGGCATCTGCGCGGGCGCCGGCAGAAACCCCCGCTACGACGCACGACGCCTCGTCGAGATCCTCGTCGCCGGACTGCGTCGAACGCAGTGACGCCGGACGACCACTGGAACCGGGGCAGGAAGGAATGACGTCGGGCCCAAGAACACGTACATGATCGTGAAGGAGTCCTGGGCATGACGGCAACGGCCACCCGCTACCTCTATCTGGTCCGGCATGGCGAGGCGCTTCCCGATGAGAGCGGGTTGTCGGACAACGGGCGGCGGCAGGCAGTGCTGCTCGGCCGTCGGTTGGCGAAGCGTCCCCTCTCGGTGGTGCACCATGGTCCACTGCCCCGGGCCGCGCAGACCGCTGCCCTGATCGGCGAACACCTGGACGGCGCCGCCCTTCGGGTTTCGGAGGCTGCCGGTGACTACGTCCCGTACTTTCCGCAGCGGGCGGAACTGCCGTCCGACGGCGCCGATCACGTCCTGCGTTTCCTCGCCCGGGCCACGGCCGAGGCCCACGAGCGGTCCGGAACTGGCGGACCGGGCCCTGGCGCAGTTCACCGGCCCGGTGGCGGGCGACCAGGAGCGCCATGAACTGGTCGTCACCCACAACTTCCTGATCGGCTGGCTGGTGCGGCATGCCATGGATGCGCCGAAGTGGCGCTGACTCGGACTCGATCACGGCAACGCCGCCCTGACCGTCATCCGCTATGCGCCGGACCGACCGTCCGCCCTGCTGGTCTACAACGACATGCGGCACCTTCCTGCCGAGCTGTGCTGGTCCGGGTTTCCGCCCGCAGCCATGTGGTGAGGTGATGGGCGGCGTCCTACCGGGTGAGGCACCGCATTGCTCCGTTCGGCTTCGGCGAGCGCCGAGTACTCGGCCGTGATCCGTGGAGCGGCGGTCCGGAAACCGGCCGCGGGCGCGGGCCTCGGCCGGTGCGGCAGCGGGTTTGAAAACAGCGAGCTGCGGCTACCCCTCGATGGTCGCCGTCATCGCGGTCGTCGCCGTCATCGTCGAAGACGCACAGTCGAAGACACGCACGCGTGCGCGAAGAACGGCGGGGCTCAGAAGACGCGCTCAGGGCGGTCCGTGGATTCCGGCGCCGTGCCGGGCCCGCCACTCGAAGGAGGTCAGCTTGGGACGCGCCTCGGTGGATCCGTCCACGGGCCCGACCACCCGCGCCTCGGGCATCGTAGCCACGGCGGGCGTGGCGCTGGTGACGGGTGCCTCCTCCGGGATCGGAGCGGCTGTCGCACGCTCCCTGGCGTCCGAAGGCTGGGAGTTGCTGGTCTCCGGACGTGACCGGGACCGGCTGGACACGGTGGCGCGCGAGACGTCCGGTGTCGCGATTCCCTGCGACCTGGCCGCCGCCGACGGCGCCCGGCAACTGGTCCACCGGGCCTTCGGGCAGGCGCGGGACATCGATCTGCTCGTCGCGGCGGCGGGAGTGGGCTGGGCCGGGCCGTTCGCCTCGATGCCCGCCGACGAGGTGGACCGGGTGCTCACCGTGGACCTGGCCTCCGTGATGCACCTGGTCCGGCAGGTCCTGCCCCATATGACGGCACGGCGCCAGGGCCGGGTCGTGCTGATCGGCTCCGTCGCGGGGTGCGTCGGCGTACGGGAGGAAGCGGTGTACTCCGCGGCGAAAGCGGGACTCGGTGCCTTCGTCGACGCGCTGCGGTACGAGTTGAACGGCACCGGCGTGCGGCTGACCCACGTCGTTCCCGGCGTGGTGGACACCCCCTTCTTCGCCCGGAGAGGGGTGCCCTACGCGCGTACCCGCCCCCGTCCGGTGCCGCCCGAACGGGTGGCCGCCGCAGTCGTCGCCGCGGTACACCGGGACCGGCCCGAGGTGTTCGTACCCGGCTGGCTCCGTGTGCCGATCGCGGTTCGCGCCCTGCTGCCCACCACATACCGGCGTCTGGCGGCGCGGTTCGGCTGAACGGCACGACAGCCATCGCGCGGCGGCGGTGGACGGTCCGGACGACCGCACGGGGACGCGAAGGGAGACGGACATGCCGGACGAGGTCCACTGGGGCCGGTGGCTCGCCAAGTCCTTCGCCGTGGTCCCGGCGCTCGTCGCCGCCGCCCACATAGGGCCGGCCGGAACCTGGCTCCCCGGCCCGCGGCGCGCCCTGCTGCCGGTCCTGGCGGGCACGGGCGCCCCGGACCATGTGGCGCTCACCTTCGACGACGGCCCCGATCCCCGTTCCACGCCCGCCTTCTTGGCCGCGCTCGACGAACTGGCGGTCCGTGCCACGTTCTTCGTGGTGGGGGAGCAGCTGCTGGACCACAGACGGCTGAGCCAGGACATCGTCCGGCGCGGTCATGAACTCGCCGTCCACGGCTGGACGCACCACCGCCCCTGGTGGCCCGCTCCGCGTCGGGAGACCCGGCTGCTGGCACGAGCCGCGCAGGCGGTGGCGGAGGTGTCCGGCACCGTTCCCCTCTGGTACCGGCCGCCGTACGGCATCCTGACCGGCGACCGGCTGCTGGCCGCGCGCCGCACCGGACTGCGTCCGGTCCTGTGGACGGCCTGGGGTCGCGACTGGACCGCCGACGCCACCGCACGGTCCGTGGCCGCGACCGTACTGGCCGACCTGCGGGGCGGGGGCACGGTGCTGCTGCATGACAGCGACCGCCATGCGACACCGGGGTGCTGGACGGCGGCGTTGGCGGCGCTGCCCGGTCTGGTGGGGGCGTGCCGGGCCGCGGGCCTGACGGTCGGGCCGCTCGGCGAGCACGGCCTGGTGAGCCCGGTACGTACTGCCGACGCCGGGGCGGCCGGTGGCACGGGCGGACGGCCGGGCACCGGCGTCGGCATCCGGTGATCCGGTACATGGCCGGGGCGCGAGGCATCCGGTGATCCGGTACATGGCTGGGCCGCGAGGGGTCCGGTGGCGGGCCGGGCCCCTACGGTCGGGTGCCGTCGTCGGACCCGTCCGTTTTTCTCGGTTTCCTCGGTTTCCGAGGTTTCCTCGGCGCGGCCAGTCGCTCCAGCGGACGGACTACATCCCCCCGCAAGAGGCGGCGGCCGGGCATCGAGCCGCCCGAGGCGAGGCGGCCCAAGGACTGCACCAACTGCCAGGAGTCGACCGCGTACTCGGTCAGGCCGAGCGCCGCCATCCGGCGTACGCCCTCGGCGCCATGGCCCGGGATCGGACGGTATCCGATGACCGGGATACCGACGGCGAGCGCTTCGAGTGCCGTCTGCCCCGCGGCGTTGTCGACCACGGCGGAGCAGGCCGCGATCAGGCCCGGCATGTCGTCCACCCAGCCCATGGCGAGCGTCCCCGGCACCTTCGCCAGGGCGCGGCGCAGCCGCTCGTTCCGCCCGCACAGGGCGACGGGCAGATAACCGGCATGGGACAGCAGCCGGGCCGTCGCGTCGAGCCGGCTGCCGACCCCCCATGCGCCCGCGGACAGCAGCACGGGCGCGCGGCGCCCGTCGGCGTCGGCGAGCCGGCGCCGCCAGGACGACTCGCCGACCGGGTGCGGGCGGAAGTGGTCCGGCAGCAGCGGACCGCACGCGGTGGCGGGCCGTCCCAGGCGCCGCCGTACGTCCTGGGCGATCTCCTCCGTGAGGCAGAGGTGGAGGTCGTTCCCCCGGTGCAGCCACTGCCGATGGACGGCGAAGTCGGTGATCACCACCGCGCTGGGGACTCCGAGCCGCCCGCGGGCGCGCATCCGGCCGGTCAGCTGTGCGGCGAGATGGAAGACCGCGACGACCGCGTCGGCGTGGCCGTGCGCCACCTCGGCGCGCAACCGGTCCTCGGCGAGCGCGGCGAGCGGAGTGCTGCCCGGCCGCGGTCCGTCGGCGGAGCGGAAGAAGGCGGCGTAGATGCCCGCGTACACCAGGGGGACATGCCGGATCGACGAGCGGTAGAAGCCGCGCAGCCCGGCTCCGAGGCGGGCGGGCAGCAGGTCCAGTACGTCCCTGTGGAACGTCTCGTGTCCGGCCGTGCGCAGACGCCGGGCCAGCTCCACCGCCACCGCGTCATGGCCCGCCCCCATGCTCGCGCTGACCACCAGCAGACGGCTCACAGCCGGCGCCGCACCGGCTCGGCGGTTCCGCCCCGACCGGGCACGGGGGCGTGCACGGGCGGGAAAGGACCGGGGAGGCACGGACGTGGGCGAGGACAGATATGCGGCATGGTCACCTTGTATCGCACAGTGGGCCAGAGGTATCCGCACGACCGGCCGCCAAACGGGGCCGACGGGTATCCACCCGTCGTGCGTGGCCTGAACGGGAAGGTTTAGCCATGCGCGCGTCGGTTACCACTGTGTTCGTTCCGCCGGCCGCTGCCCGCCCACCGGCTGTGCGGTGGCCGCTCGTCGGGGCTTCCCGCGAACGACAGGTATCCGCATGAACGTGCTCACCGTCGTCACGGCCCTGCTGTCCGCGCTGTTCAACGCGGCGACGTCCGTCCTGCAGCGCAGGGCCGCCGTCCAGCCGTACGAGCAGCCGTACGAGGTCCCCGGTCGCGGCGCCAAGGCGGCGACGGCCCGACTCGCCCGGCTCCTGAGCCATCCGTACTGGTGGGCCGGAGCGACGGCCATGCTGCTTTCGGCGGTCTTCCAGGTCATCGCCCTCGATGCCGGAGAACTGTCGGTCGTGCAGCCCCTCCTGGCCAGCGAGCTGCTGTTCACCCTGCTCATCGGGGCGGTGGTGTTCCGGCACTGGCCCGGCGCCGGGACCTGGCGGCCCTTCGTGATGCTCGCCGGCGGGCTGGCGCTCTTCCTGCTCAGCGCGTCCCCGTCACAGGGCGGGGACCGGGCCGACGACTGGCGCTGGCTGGTGGTCGGAGGCGGGCTGGCGTGCTGTGTCGCCGCGCTGCTGGCGGCGGCCCTGCGCCGACGCGGCCCGCTGCAGGCCGCCACGCTCGGCACCGCGACCGCCGCGTGCTTCGCGGTCACGGCCGCGCTCATCAAGGAGGTGACCGGGCGTTTCCCGTACGGGCCCGTCGCGGTCCTCACCACATGGCACACCTACGCCGGTGCCGCCACCGGTCTGCTGAGCGTGCTGCTGCTCCAGTGGACGCTGCGGGCCGGCACCCTGGCCGTCTCCCAGCCGGCCCTGACGTTGGGGGACGCCCTGATCAGCGTCGCGCTCGGCGGACTGCTGTTCGGGGAGAGCATCGCGCTGGGCTGGCGCCTGCTGCCCGAGTCGGTGGGCGTCGTCCTCATGGCGGCGGGCATCGTCGGCCTGACCCGGTCGCCCGTGGTGAGCGGTGGCGGCAGCTGGGACGAGGTGGCGTCCGAGTCGTCGGTGGTCCGGCGCGACACCTGACCGCGACCTGACCGCGACACCTGACCGCGACACCTGACCGCGGCGCCTGGCCGCGGCGCCGCCTCATGCGGCCCACGCCGCAGGAGAAGAGATGATTCATGCCGTTCCGTTTTGCCGCCGGTGAACGGGAAAGTCGGCTCAGGTGGGACAGCAGGCCCCGTACGACGCTGCCCGAGGGAGTGGCCATGATTGTTCTTGGGATCATTCTGCTGGTCGTGGGATTCCTCACCAGCCTGAGCTTTCTGTGGACGATAGGAATCATCCTCGTGGTGATCGGGCTGATCCTGTGGATCCTCGGCGCCGTGGGACACGCGGTCGGAGGCCGCCGACACTACTGGTGAGCACCACGGACCGAGTCGCGACGCATCCTGAACAGTGGCTGACAGGCCGTCGGGATGGCGCACAGAACCAGGACCGCGGGAAGGGCAGCGGCCCATGCCGGAGCCGCCCGCAGAAGTGCCATGCACGCGCCCGCTCCCACGATCAGGGCGCAGAGCCGGGCCGGTACCCACCGGTCCGGACGGGCCGCGCCCACCCCCTTGACGATGTACGTGGCCAGCGTGCCGGTGAGATAGGTGGTGGGAGCCGCGGTCCGCCCGGCCGCCACCATCGCGGCCGCCTGGATCCCCATGGCCGCGGCGGCACCGAATTGCAGGACGTCCCGCATCGTGTTTCCCGGTGTGCCGCCGACCACGGCCCAGATCCCCGCACCCACGGCAAGTGTGACCGCCTCACCGCCCAGGCAGAACATCACCGGCGCCGGCCAGTGTGTGACCGCGCCCGTGCGCCGTCGCGTGAGCCATGCCGCCGCCGCGGCGCCCAGACCGAACCCCGCCAGTGCCAGCAGCGCCGCGGTCACGCCCGTGTTCTGTCCCTGGCCGATCGCCATTCCGAGCAGCGCGAGGTTGCTCGTCATGACCCCGGCGAAGACATGGTCCAGCGCGGTGAAGGAGATGGTCTCCACCGCCCCGGAGGCCGCGACCAGCAGGACCACCGCGAGACGCAGGGCCGCCTCCGGTCCTGCTGGCGGTCGCGCCGGATGCCGTGCGGCTCCTGCTCCGCTGACCTCACTCACAACGCCGGAGCGTAACGCAACATTTGCGACAATACGGTCACCTCGCTTGAGCGGGCGTCAGACCGCCTGCCCGACACCGGCGATGACCGCGATCACCGTGATGAGCGCGAGGACCGCGATCACCGCCTTGCGTACGGTGCCTCGGCCGAGTTCAGGCTCGGCGGTGAGGCAGGAGGCGAGTCGGTGAACTGCCGCTGCGGTACGCCCTTGACGCATCCGGCCTCTGCGGTGACGGCGCAGCCGGTCGGCCTGTCTCGATGTGCTCTCGCGGCGCATGCGCGTCAGTCGTCCTCCATCAGGTCCAGGTCCGGCGGGACCGGCGTCGTGGATCCACCAGGCCCTTGAGGAGGTTGTGCAGCAGGCTGTTGTCCGAGGGGCGGCCGGCGGACGTGTCGTGCATCAGCGGGTACGGAAACCCGGTGCCGGGCAGGCGACGGCGTACCGCCTCGATGCGGTACTCGACCTTGCGTTCGCTCCAGCCCGCCCCGGGGCGGAGGCACCTGAGCTGCTCGGCGGCGCGGCCGTAGCTCAGCGGCCACCGGTCGGGCGCCACGGTGTCGGCGCGGCGACGGGAGACCAGGCCCGGGTCGTCATGGCCGGTCACATACGGCTCGACCAGATGCTCGCGGTAACCGGACCCCCTCACGAACAGGGGTGTGTACCCCGAGGTGAGCGGTACCGGCTCGCTGCTGCTGTGCAGCATCCGGCCGCGGGGCAGCCGGCATCAGCTGCTGCCCGGGGCCTGTCCCCTGGTGACGCGAGTACGCCCCGCCATGATGCGCCCTTGTGTTCGGGACCCGTCCCCACGGTGTGCCCGTAGGAAGACCGTGGAACGGAAAGACCGTGACAGGCCCGTGCGGTACGGGCGCCGGGCATGCGGTAAGGGGCAGAGCGATGGGGATCGGTGCGCACCGGAGCGTCGTGGCGGCGCTGGGGCTGGGGCTGGCGTTGGCCGTCGCGGGCTGCCGGGCGGGGGACGGAGCAGCGGGAGACGGCCCGGGGCGCGGCGGCTCGGTGGAGGAGGCCGAGCCGCCGTCCGCGTCCGCCGCCCCGCCCTCCGTCTCCCCGCCCGTTGCCGCGTCCTCCTCCGCCCCGGCGTCCGGTGCCGGGGGAGCCGCCAACGGCACCGACGTGGGTGCCTGCTTCGACGGGCGCTGCCGGATTCTGGTGACGAAGCAGCCCACGCGCGTCCCGGTCGACGACCGGTTCGGCGTGGGGTCGCTGGAGGTCACGAGCATCACGGCGCGCTCGGTGGTCGTCCAGGCATCGGGCGACGGCATGTTCCTGTCCACGTCGGTCGGCGAGGGAGGAACGGGCAGCCTCAACGGACTGGGCTTCCGGGTGGCGGATCTCCGCGACGGGCAGGCCGTACTCGACTTCTTCCCGAAGAAGTAGTTCCTCCTGGAGAAGCAGTTCTTCGACGTACTCCGCGATCACGCCGGAATCCACGACGGCGGACGGGTCGGAGTGGATCTCGATGGCCTGAATGTCCGCCCATGCCGTGCCGCGCGCCCCGAACGGCCGCTGCGCCAGACCGCCCGTGATCCCGACCAGCCCCAGACCGGGCACGGCCAGTCCGCCCAGGCAGCCCGCGGGCGCCCGGTACTCGGGGAAGTGCACGTCCTCGTCGATGGTCATCGTCCCTCGCCCGCGCTGAATCGGCTGTCCGCGCCCCCGACTCCGACCGGCCGGGGCGCGGCCTCACCGTAGGACCGGGCGCGCGGGACGGGTCCCGGCGGTCCGGTGGCGCTCCCGGCGGGCGTCGGTCCGAGGCCCGCGCTCATTGCCGTGTCCCGGCAGTCCGCCTCGGCCGTGCGCTGCCGGTGGTGGCCCTGGGCGGTGATCGGCCGCCGTGTTCAAATGCGTCTACGACGATGCTTGTCCACGAGGATGCTGGGGAAGGGCGGGGAGGCACCGTGAGGTCGACGGAGCACGACGGACTGCGGGCCACCGTATGGCTGTTGATCGCTTTCGTGGCGCTCGGCTTCGGGGTGGCGAGTGCCTCCGGGATTCCCGGAGCGCTGGAGCGGGAGCGGGAATACCGTGCCGCGTCGGTGTGCGCCTCCGTACCGGTGAAGGCGTCGGGATGTCGGTGGGAGCAGCAATTCACCGTTCACAAGGCCGAGTTGAATCGCGGCAAGAAGGGAAGGTCGCCGCGGGCCGAGTTGTCGCCGCCGTCCGGCGAGCCGTGGGAGGTGACGTTCCGGGAAGCGGATCCGGTGCTGTCGGAGCTGGCGCCCGGCGACAAGGTCGTCGGCGTCATCTGGCACGGGCAGGTCGTCGAGGTGGCGGACGCCGCCGGACGGCGGCAGCAGACGTCCTTTGGGCCTGTGGGGTGGCCGGAGGACCGGTTCGGCGGCGCACTCGCCTGTGCCTCCTTCGGCCTGACGAGCCTCGTCGGAGGGGTGTGGCAACTCTTCGCACGGGGCAGCCGGCGTCACGTCAGAGCGGCGACCGTGGTGCGGTGGCACGGTGTCGGCCTGGGCGTCGCCGCCATCCTGACGCTCTGGGCGCAGGGGGCCAACGACTGGCCGATGTGGGCGATCCCGGCGATCTGGGGGCCGATCGCGGCGCTTGCGCTCGCCTCCATGGTGGCCTTCTCCATCGCGGCCCTCCGCGGCGACCTGGACGACGACGCCCCAGCCGCCCCGAAGGCGGTCCCGGCCCCGCCGCCACGGCCCTGACCGGGAGCGTCGCGGGTCCGCTCCGGCAACGCTCCCGGACCCCGCGTCCTTGCACCGCTGGTCTGCTCATGCATCATGCCCGCGCCACCGACGAGGGCGGTCGGGACCTGATCCTCGTCATGCAACCGAACCGGGCTCCCTGGAGCCGGACTTGACCGTGCAGGGCGTCCGCGCCCAGGGCGCCTTCCCGCTGAGCGCGGTTCGCCGTGGCGGCACCACCCGCCGGGTACGACTGACCAGCGCGGCGGGCGCGCGCCCTGCGCTGCGCGGTACGAAACGTGGCTCACCTGCGAGGCACCGCAGGCCGATTCCCGGCCGATGCGTGACGGCCCGATCCTCGGGGGCAGCGGCCTCACTGCCGTAATCTGGTCGCATGATCACGCTCGCTCAGCTGGCCGAGGACCCCCATCCGCACCTGGCCCGGCTCAGGGGCACCGCCCCGGTGGCGTGGCTTCCGGCGCTGGGCGGATGGATGGTCACCTCCCGGGCCCTGGCGCTCGCCGTGATGCGGGACGCCGAAACGTTCACCGTGGACGACCCCCGGTTCACGACGGCGCAGATCACTGGCCCCAGCATGCTCTCCCTCGACGGCTCCGAACACGCCCGCCACCGTGAGCCCTTCACCGACCGTTTCCGTCCCCGCGCGGTCCACGGCTCCTTCACGGACACCGTGCAGCAGCAGACGGACCGGCTGCTGGACGGGTTCGAAGGGCGCCAGGAGGCCGAGCTGCGGCGGGAGTTCGCCGGACCGCTCGCCGCCACGACCATGGCGCGGGCGCTCGGTCTTGACGGTGTCCCCGTCGCGCAGGTACTGCGCTGGTACGAGGCCATCGTGCACTCCGTGCACGAGCTGACCGAGGGGCGTTCCGCCGGTGCCGAGGGCCCCGCCGCCTATGCCGCGCTGCGGGAAGCCGTCGCCGGTACCGTGGACGTCGGGGCGCCCGCCTCCCTGTTGGTCACCGCCGCGCGGGACCTGGAACTGCCGGACCTGGCCGCCAACGCGGCCGTCCTCCTGTTCGGCGGGATCGAGACCACCGAGGCGATGATCATCAACCTCCTGTTCCACCTCCTGCACGCACCAGAGCAGTTGGCGGAGCTGCGGGCGGAACCGGAGCTGCTGGACAACGCGGTCGAGGAGTCCCTGCGGCTCGAACCCGCCGCCGCCGTGGTCGACCGGTACGCCACCCGGGACGTGCGGCTGGCCGACGCGGAGATTCGCCAGGGCGACCTGGTCACCGTGTCGCTCGCGGCCGCCAACCGTGACCCGGACGTGTTCCCCGACCCCGACCGCTTCGATCTTCGCCGCCCCAACTCCCGGCAGCAACTCGCCTTCGCCCACGGGCCGCACTACTGCCTGGGCGCCCACCTGGCCCGGCTGGAGACCCGCATCGCACTCCGCTCCTGCCTCGACCGCCTCGATGGCCTGCGTCCCGATCCCGACCGCCCGGCCGCCGTCCGCGGCCTGATCTTCCGCAAACCGCCCGCCCTGTGGGGACGTTGGGGCCGCTGACGGCTCGGACGGCCCTGACGGCCCTGAGGCTCGCGGAGACGCCGTCGTGGCGCGGCCCAGGGTGCCCGGACCGGAATCCGCCTGACCGCCCTGTTCGCCGGCTATGGCTTCCGGGCGAGTCCGCCGTGCTCGGCGATGATCGCCGGGGTGGGCGCACCCGGCTCCGGACGCCACCGCGTG
The DNA here is from genome assembly GCF_053601275.1 of Streptomyces sp. NPDC004752. NCBI lineage: Bacteria > Bacillati > Actinomycetota > Actinomycetes > Kitasatosporales > Streptomycetaceae > Streptomyces > Streptomyces sp. NPDC004752. The sequence continues at coordinate 50,591 of NZ_JBSGBN010000030.1, forward strand.
ACCGAGACGACTCCGGGCTCGATGAGTTCCAGGCCGTCGAAGAACGCGGTGATCTCCTCGACGGTGCGCAGGTTGTACGGGACGGCACCGCTGTCGTTGTACGCGTCCTGGGCCTGCTCGAAGACCGGGTCGATGCCGCGTGACCGGTCGTTGATGGAGAGGTAACTCCCCGAAGGCAGGGCGTCCATGAGCCGGGTGACGAGGGAGCGGGCCTGATCGTGGTCGGCGACGTGACCCAGGATGTTGCTGAGGACGAGCGCGGTGGGGCGGCCGAAGTCCAGCGTCTCGGCGGCGTCGTGGAGGATGCGCTCCGGGTCCGTCACATCGGCGTCGATGTAGGCGGTCGCGCCCTCGGGGGAGGAGGGCAGGGCGCGGGCGTGGGCCAGGACCATCGGGTCGTTGTCGACGTAGACGATCCGTGCCTCGGGGGCGATGCGCTGGGCGGCCTCATGGGTGTTCTGGGCGGTCGGCAGACCGGTGCCGATGTCCAGGAACTGCCGGATTCCCGCCTCGGAGACCAGGAACTCGATGTTGCGCCCCAGGAAGGCACGGCTGCTGCGGGCGATGGTGACGATGCCGGGGAAGACGGCGGTGTAGGCGTCGCCGGCCTGCTTGACAACGGGGTAGTTGTCCTTGCCGCCGAGCCAGTAGTTCCAGATGCGGGCGGAGTGCGGCACGGACGTGTCGATCGTGGCGCGCGTCGCTGGTTCGGGCGTCGTCGCGGGGGCGGTCATGAGTCGTGTCCGCCTTTCAGCCGAGGCGTCGAGCACTCACGGGCACGGCCCAACCTATGTCCGAACACTTCTCTCCCACCAATCAGTTCGCTTGATTGTCGAACAACGGCGCCGACTCGTGTCTTTCCGGGGGAACTCGATCCCGGCCCGATGCGTCCCAGACGGCTATGAAGGAACGACGGCTATGAAGGAACGACGGCTATGAAGGAACGACGGCTGTGAAGGAACAAGGCAAGGGATGCGTCGGCATCCTGGTGGCGGCCCTCGGGGCGGCTCTCGCGGTGCTGTCTTGGGCGCCGATGGCCCGGGTCAACATCGACGGCGGATTCGAGGACGCTCGACGTGACTTGAGAGTCCTCTACATCGACCTTCCCCTCATCGCGGCGGGCGGCGCCGTCGTGCCCCTGGCTGCGTGGCTCCTGACGCTGCGCTGGTTCCGGCGCCCCTGGCTGGCAGCCGTCGTCGCGGTCGGCGCGCTGGCCTTGGGGGTGTGGGGGCTGACGAGTTGGTGGGAGCCTTACCGGCGCCCCGAGTCCATGTAGCGGCAGACGGGTGCGGCAGGTGCGGCGAACGACAGGTCGCGGGGCGCCGGGGCCGTGTCCGCCCGGGGATCGGTCGGCGTGCCATGGGGGAGGGGGAAGGTCGCCCTGGCGCGCGTCCTCGTGGCGAGGTAACCCGTGGCGAGGTACCCGTGCTCGACCAGGGTGTGCGCCGAGCGCGGTCGCAGGCTGGTCCTCTTCGCTCGGCGTCTCGTTCGGGCAGGCCATGAACCTGATCACGCTCCTGGTTCCTCCCGCCCGGACACCGCCGCGCGAACGGCCGGGGCCGAAGCGCCGGGAGACCGGGCGGGCGGGAGACCGGGCGGGACGGGTCGCGATCACGGCCGTCTGGAGTCGCCGCCGTCGTTCGGTTCTCGGCTATGGACTGGAGCGGGCTTGTTCATTTACTGTCTAGACATGCCTGGACAGGTACACAAGCATCACCGCATCGCCCGCGTCCTCGCCGACGAGATCCGCGCCGGGGTCCACACCGACGGCAGCAGACTCCCGGGGGAGCACGCGCTCACCCAGCGGTTCGGCGTCAGCCGCACCACCCTGCGGCAGGCGCTTCAGGTCCTCGGTGAGGAAGGGCTCATCGCCACCCACGCCGGGATCGGCTCCTTCGTCACCTTCGAGGGCACGCCGCTCGACAACCGGCTCGGCTGGACCCGGGCCCTGGCCGAGCAGGGCACCGAACTGACGACCGAGATCCTCCGCTTCGAGGAGGTGACCGACCCCGAGCTGGCTGCCGGGCTGGGCCTCGCGTCGAGTACGTTCATCGCCCTGGACCGGGTCAGACGGCTCTCCGACGGGCAGGGCGTGTCGCTCGAACACAGCAGGGTCCCGGTCGTCGGGAAACTGGCCGGACTGCCCGAACGCGGTCTTGAGGGCGGCTCGCTCAGCCGGGCGCTGATCGCCGCGGGCCGTGTCACCGACTCCGGTGAAGGTGTGGTGTCGGTTCGCGGGCTCGACGCGGCGGAGGCGGCCGTACTGCACCGCTCGCCCGGTGTGTCCTTCCTGCGGCTCGCCCAGGTGTACCGGGCCGCCGACGGCACGGTCGTCGAGCAGGTCACCAGCCTGCTCGACCCGGCCAGATTCGAATTGCACGTACGCTCTGGCCGAGGAGGCCGACTGTGACCGACCGACTCGACCACGCCCTCGGCGCCTACTACGGACTCGCCCTCGGCGACGCCCTGGGCATGCCCACGCAGGTGATGTCCCGTAACGACGTCGTCCGCGTCTACGGCACCCTCACCGGTTTCGAACCCGCCCGCCCCGACAACCCGGTCAGCGCGGGCATGCCGGCCGGCTCCGTCACCGACGACACCGACCAGGCCGTCATCGTCGGGCGGCTGATCGACGAGGGTCGCGGCCGGATCGACCCCCTGCGGCTCGCCCATGAACTGCTCGACTGGGAGAAGGAGATGAAGGCCAAGGGTTCCTTCGATCTCCTCGGCCCGTCCACCAAGGCCGCTCTGGACGCGGTGGCCCGCGGTGTCCCGACCCAGGAGGCGGGCAGGCACGGTACGACGAACGGCGCCGCCATGCGGGTCACCCCGGTGGGGATCGCCTTCCCCGTCGAACCGCTGGACACCTTCCTGGACCATGTCGTGGAGTCCTGCCAGGTCACGCACGACACCGGCATCGGTATCGCGGGCGCGGCCGCCGTCGCCGCCGCCGTCAGCACGGGTGTCGACGGCGGTTCACTGGGCGACGCCGTGACCGCCGCGGTGACCGCGGCCCGGGCCGGCGCGCGGCGTGGCCACTGGATCGCCGGCGCCGACATCGCGTCCCGTATCGAGTGGGCGTGGAGTCTGGTGCGGGATCTCCCGGAGGCCGAGGCCCTGGACCGGATCGTCGCGCTCGTCGGCACCAGCGTCGCAAGCCAGGAGTCGGTGCCCGCCGCGTTCGCGGTACTCGCCGTGGCCGACGGCGACCCGTGGCGCGCTGCCCTGCTCGCCGCCAACCTCGGCGGCGACAGTGACACCATCGGTGCGATCGCCGGTGCCGTCGCCGGGTCGGTCGCCGGGCTCTCGGGGCTGCCCGCCGAGGCCGTCGAGACGCTCCGTACCGTCAACTCCCTCGACCTGGAACCGCTGACCGCCCGGCTGCTCACCCTTCGCTGAGCCGCCCGAACACCCGGAGCCGGACGGGACCCGCATCCCTGCCGCCCCACCCTGCACCCCTCCACCTTCCCCCCACTCTGCACCCCTCCACCTTCCCCCCACTCTGCACCCCTCCACCTTCCCCCCGCCCCGCGCACCCCCACCTTCCCCCCTCTCATCAACCACCCTTCCGTACCCAGCAAGGAGGTTCCGTCATGGCCGTTTCGAAGACGAACGATCGCGTCGGTGCCGTCGAGACCCGAGGGATCGAACCGGTCCCCGACAACGAGCGGCACGGCCAGGCCGGCCAGATGTTCTGGACCTGGTTCGCCGCCAACATCAGCATCCTCGGGCTCCCGCTCGGTGCGACCCTCGTCGCCTTCCGTGGGCTGAACATCTGGCAGGCGGCACTCGTCGCCATCATCGGCGCCTTCGGCTCGTTCGCGCTGGTGGGAGCCCTGAGCCTGGCGGGCAAGAAGGGCGGCGCGCCCGCGCTCACCCTCTCCCGCGCCGTCTTCGGACAGCGCGGCAACGCAGGTCCGACCCTGATCAGCTGGCTGAGCCGGGTCGGCTGGGAGACGATCACCACCACCACCGCCGCCTACGCGCTTCTGGCGCTGCTCGACACCGCGTTCGGGGTCGGCCAGAACACCGTGCTCACCCTCGTCTGCCTGCTGGTGTTCATCAGCTGCACGCTGCTGATCAGCGGACTCGGCCATGCCACCATCATGTGGATCAACAAGTGGGCCACGATCGTCTTCGGCGTCCTCAATCTGGTCGTGATGGGTTTTCTCGTCGCCACCGTCGACTGGGCCAAGGTCCTCGACATTCCGGCGGGGCCGACCAGCGGCGTGATCGCGGGTGTCGGCTTCATCGCCGCGGGCACCGGTATCGGCTGGGCCAACGCCGGCGCGGACTACGCCCGCTATCTGCCCCGTGAGATCCCGGGCCGCCGGCTGATCGCGGCCTCCGCGTTCGGCGCGGGCATCCCTCTCGTGCTGCTGATCTCGCTCGGCTCGCTGCTCTCGGCCGGCGACCCGACGCTCGCCACCTCCTCCGATCCGGTCGCCGCCATCAACGCGCTGCTGCCCTCCTGGATGGCGATCCCCTATCTCGTCGCGGCGTTCGGCGGGCTGCTGATGTCTAACCACCTCTCCACCTACTCCGCCGGGCTGACGATGATCACCCTGGGGCTGCGGGTGCCACGCGCCGCCGCCGTCGCACTCGACGTGGTGCTGATGTTCGCCGGCGGTATCTACCTCATGCTGATCGCCGACGACTTCTACGGGCCCTTCTCGACCTTCCTGACCCTGTTGGCCGTCCCCATCTCGGCCTGGATCGGAGTGATCGTGGTGGACTCGCTGCGCGGGCGTACCTACGACTCCGAGGCGCTGATGGACACCACCCGCACCAGCCGGTACTGGTACTCGGGCGGCTTCCGGCTGCCCGCCGTCCTCGGCTGGGCCGCCGCCATCGTGGCCGGACTGCTCTTCACCAAGGCATCGACGAGCGAGACCGACGTCTGGTTCGCAGGACCGCTCTCCGCCACCTGGCTCGGCGTGAACGGCCTCGGCTGGGCGATCTCCATGGCCGTCGGCGCCGTGGTGTACGCGCTGTTCGGCCGCCCGTCCGGCGCCGCCACGGGCAGCGCGCAGGAATCCGCTTCCCCCGCTCTCCAGGAGGCCGGACGATGAACCGCCGCCTCGTCCTCGCCGGGAACGTGATCGCCGATCTGGTGATCGAGATCCCCGCGCTGCCCGAACGCGGCGGGGACGTCATCGGCACCCGTACCGAAACGACCGCAGGCGGCGGTTTCAACACCCTGGTCGCGGCCCGGCGCCTCGGCACCGAAGCGGTCTTCGCCGGGCCGCACGGCACAGGGCCGCACGGCGACCTCGTACGCAAGGCGCTCGCCGCCGAACGCATCGAAACGCTGCTGCCGGTCCGTACCGACGGCGACACCGGCTTCACCGTCGCGCTGATCGACGGCGGTGGCGAACGTACCTTCGTCACCAGCTTCGGGGTCGAGGCCACGCTGATGCGGTCCGACCTCGACACGGTCGCCGCCCGGCTGCGCCCCGGCGATCTCGTGCAGCTCTCCGGCTACGGGCTGGCGATCCCGGACAACGGCCCGCTGCTGTCCGGTTTCACGGCCGGGCTCCCGGCGGACCTCACCGTCTGCTTCGACCCGGCGCCCCTGGTGGCCGACATCCCCGAGGCCGTTCTCGTGCCGGTCCTCGCCCGCACGGACTGGCTCAGCGCCAACGCCCGTGAGGCCCGCCTGCTGTCCGGACACGAGGATCCGCGGGCCGCGGCGGCGGCGCTGCGGGAACGGCTGGCCCCGGGCGCGGGAGTGCTCGTACGGGCCGACAAGGACGGCTGCTGGCTGGCGGTGCCCGGCCAGGAGCCGATACATGTGCCGGGGTTCCCGGTCGACGCCGTGGACAGCAACGGCGCGGGAGATGCCCATGTCGGTTCGTTCCTGGCCCTGCTCGGCCAGGGCCAGGACCCACTGACGGCCGCCCGCGGCGCCAACGCGGCGGCTGCCTACGCGGTGGGCCGTCGCGGCCCCGCCACCGCGCCGGACCGGGCGGCGCTGGCGGAGTTCCTGGGCAAGGACCCCCTCGCGGAGCGGCTGTTCGGAGCCGAGAGCCACTGATACCCGAGGCCGTCCGCGCATGATCCCCTGTCGGAATCATGGCGATCACGGCCTTCGGGCTCCTTCTCTCCGCCCCTCTCCCACCGCCGCATCGCCTCCGAGAACCAACCCGGCCCCGGCCGCGGCCCCGACTCCGGCTCCGACGAGATCGAACCGGGCCAGGCCTTGGGCGACGGGGTCGGGTGGCGGCCCGAAGCGGCGGGCTTAGGATCGGGAACCGATATCGGTTTCGTCACTGCCGGTCGGGGCGGCGTGGAGGTGGGAACAGGTGCGGGAGTTCCAGCGGGGCGCGGTGCGGTTGCATATCTTGCACCACGCGGCCGATGAGGAGATCCACGGCGCGTGGATGACCGAGGAACTGGCCCGGCACGGTTACGAGATCAGCCCGGGCACGCTGTATCCGACGCTGCACCGACTGGAGGCGGACGGGCTGCTCACCTCCGAGCAGCGTGTGGTCGACGGCCGCGCGAGACGCGTCTACCGGGCGACGGAGGCCGGGAAACGGGCGCTGGACGCGGACCGGCAGGCGCTGCGGGAGCTGGCCCGCGAAGTCCTCGGCGACGACAACTCGTAGGGGGCCGCGGGCAGAACTCAGGCAGCGGATCGGTCGGTGAGCATCCGGCGGATGCCGTAGGCCGCGGCCCCGACGGCCAGGACCGCGGCCCCCGAGATCATCGAGTCGAGGGGCAGGGCGAAGGCGAGGATGAGGCATCCGGCCAGACCGACGACGGGGATGATCCGGGCCGGGCGACCCTCCTGCGGGGTGAGGGTCCAGGCGGAGGCATTGGCGATGGCGTAGTAGACCAGCACGCCGAAGGAGGAGAACCCGATCGCCCCCCGCACGTCCGCCACCGCCGCGAGGACGGCCACGACGGCGCCGACCACCGACTCGGCCCGGTGCGGCACCTTGAAGCGGGGATGTACGGCGGACAGGACGTGCGGCAGATGCCGGTCACGGGCCATGGCCAGCGTGGTGCGCGAGACGCCGAGGATGAGCGCGAGCAGCGAACCGAGCGCCGCCACCGCCGCGCCGACCCGGACCACGGGCGCCAGCCAGTCGGCGCCGGCGGCCCGCACCGCCTCCGACAGCGGCGCGGCGGCCCCGGCCAGGCCGCCCGGGCCGAGGACCGTCAGGGCGGAGACGGCCACGAGGGCGTAGACGACGAGGGTGATGCCCAGCGCGAGCGGGATGGCGCGCGGGATGGTCCGTGCCGGATCCCGTACCTCCTCGCCCAGTGTGGCGATCCGCGCGTAGCCGGCGAAGGCGAAGAACAGCAGGCCGCCCGCCTGAAGCACCCCGCCGAAGGACCCGTCCGCGCCCGGGCTCAGTCGGGCCGTGTCCGCGGCGTCCGAGGTCAGCGAGGCGACCACGACCGCGGCGAGCACCGTCAGTACGGTCGTGACGATGACTCGGGTCAGCCACGCCGACTTCTGCACCCCCGCGTAGTTCACCGCGGTCAGCGCCAGCACGGCGGCCACCGCGATGACGTGCGCCTGCCCGGGCCACACATACGCGCCCACGGTGAGCGCCATCGCCGCGCACGAGGCGGTCTTGCCGACGACGAAGGCCCACCCGGCCAGATATCCCCAGAACTCGCCCAGCCGCTCGCGCCCGTAGACATAGGTGCCGCCCGAGGCCGGATACCGTGCGGCCAGCCGCACAGAGGAGGTCGCGTTGCAGTACGCCACCACGGCCGCCGCGGCCAGCCCCAGCAGCAGGCCCGAGCCCGCCGCGTGCGCGGCCGGGGCGAGCGCGGCGAAGACGCCGGCGCCGATCATCGACCCCAGGCCGATCATCACCGCGTCCGGCACGCCCAGCCGCCGCTCCAACTGGTCCGGCACCACGGCCGTCGTCGAAGCCCTGCCCATGGCCCACTCCCTCACCGCGGTGAACTTACGGATCCCGATATCGGATGACGATATATGAGCCGGACGGGTCGCCCCCAGGGCCCCGGTCTTCTCGTCCAGGCACGCCGCCCGGAGCAAGATCGATGTCAGAGCCGGATGGAACACTGCCCGACATGACCCAACCGAACCCGAAAGCGAACCTCCTCCGCGGCACAGGGGGGCGGTGGGCGGTTTCTCAGTGGTGGGGGGATGCCTCGGCGGTGGTTTTCAGGTCGCTCAGCCACTGTTCGAGGCCCCTGCCGAGGGCCTCGGTCGCGGTGGGTACGTCCGTTTCGACCTGGTCGCCGGTCCAGGTCTCCGCGGTGTGCACGCGGACGCCGCCCTTGACCTCGGTGAAGGTCCACACGTGAACGCCCTCGTCGATGCGCAGCCCCTCACCGACCGCGGGACCGGTCCACCGGATGCAGGAGTTCGGCCGGATCTGGCGGACGGTGGAGGTGATGTGGAGTGTGGTGGCCGGGGTCGTCGCAGTGGCGGGCGCCGGCGTCGTCCAGCGGAACTGGGAACCCTGCCGCAGGGGGCCGGGGTCGAGGCGTTCCATGGTGAGGACGGGAGCCTGCCAGGACGGCCAGCGCGCCACATCCGTCTGCAGCTTCCAGACGGTGCGCAGCGGCGCGTGGATCACGGTGTCGGACTCATAGCGGATGAGGGCGTCGGGGTCGACACCCCGCCCTCGGCATTCGGCGGCGGAGCCGTCGTGGGCGGCTCCGGTCTGGGTGGGCGTGGCCTGGGCGGTTGGTGCGGTGGCGCCGAGGACGACGACCGCGGCGAGAGCGACCGTGAGCGCGGCGGCGCGCATGCCGGTCCGGGGGCGGGCATTCGGTGAACCGGCGCTCGGGGACCGCGGGTTGGAGTGTCGCTCGGACGACGTGGACGGGCGAGCGCTGGACATGGTGTTCCTCTCAGGTTCGGGTGGAACTGCTTCGTCGGACAGGCTTGGGGCTCAAGGGGTGAGGATGACTTTCCCGGCGACGGTGCCGGACTCGGCCAGCCGCAGGGCGTCGGCGACCTGGGTGAGCGGAAGTCGGGCGGCGATCTGGGCGGTGATGTCACCACGCTGAAGGGCGGCGAAGACCTCGCTGAGGTCGGCGCGCAGCCGGGCCCGGAAGCGGTCCTTGGCAAGGGCACGGCCGGCCCAGAGATTGAAGAAGTAGGCGCGGCGGCGGTTGGGCAGCGCATTCCACAGCCACACCCGGCCGAGCAGCTTGAGCACCGGCAACTGCTTGGAGCCCGCGTCGTCGCGGGTGGCGGCGGTGCCGTAGGAGACGAGCGTGCCGCCGGGCGCGAGGAGCCGCCAGGAGTCGACGATGCCGTGCCCACCGACGTGGTCGAAGACGGCGTCCACTCCGCCGGGGGAGAGTTCGCGGACGCGCGCGGCGACGTTTCCGGCGCGGTAGTCGACGGGGGTGACGCCGAGCGCACGGAGAGCGTCGTGGTGGCGTGCGGACGCCGTGCCGATCACCTTCGCGCCCGCCGCCCGGGCCAACTGGACCAGGACCGAGCCGACGCCTCCGTTGGCGCCGAGCACCAGGACGGTCTGTCCCGCGCGGACGCGGGCCTTGCGGTGCAGCATCTGCCAGGCGGTGATGCCGTTCACCACGAGGGTCTCGGCCTCCGCCGCGCCGACCCCGTCGGGTACCTCCACCACGTCCGCGGCGTCGACGGCTACATGGCTGGCCCAGCCGCCCACCTTGACCAGCGCCGCCACCCGGGTGCCGAGCAGACGCGGGTCGACGCCGTCGCCGGTCGCGTCCACGGTGCCGACCAGGTCGTAGCCGGGCACGAAGGGGAACGCGGGCTGGTCGTAGTACTTGCCCCGGCGCATCTGCTGCTCGGCGAAGGAGACCCCGGTCGCTTCCATGCGGATCAGCACCTGTCCGGGACCCGGCGAGGGGACTGCTCCGTACCGGATCCGCAACCCCTCCGGCTCCACCTTGCCCGGCAGAACGACCTCGACGGCTTCTTCGGTGTTCATGGACGACCTCCGTTGCGCTCGACAATCAGTAATGTTCTTTCGCGTTGGTTAGAAGTTATAACGAGCAGGAGGGGGTATGTCAATCACGTTCGTGAGACCCTCTAACGGTCCGGCCTGGTCCGATCCGGTCCGGCCGGGCCCGGCTGCTGACGTCCGACCCTGGTGCTGCTGTGTCCATCAAGTGAAGAAAGTAGAATTTGAGTCTCTTTGCGGCGAGCGGTGCCGGCGGCAGGCGGGACCGGCCGGACGTTCTGGCCCACGGAGCACGTGGCCTCCGGGACAGACCCGGTGGAAAGGGGACGCGACATGACGGCGGACGCACCTCCCATGCCCCCGCCCGTGCGGGTGCTCGTCTTCGGTGCCGCGCTGCGCGCCGAATCCACCAACGCCCGCCTCGCCGCCCTCACGGCCAGGCTGGTCGCCGAGTCCGGCGGCGTGGTCGACCTCGCCCGTATGCACGACTTCGACATGCCTCTGTACGACGGGGACGTCGAAGCCGCTCAGGGGGTGCCTCCCGGCGCGCTGACCCTGCGCGGCAGGATCGAACGCTGCGATGCGTTCGTCATCTCCTCCCCCGAGTACAACGCCTCCCTCCCCGGCGTGCTCAAGAACGCGATCGACTGGGTCTCCCGTGTCCAGCCGCAGCCGTTCAAGACCAAGCACGCGCTGCTCGTCTCGGCCTCGCCTTCGATGGTCGGCGGCAACCGCGGGCTGTGGGCGCTGCGGGTCCCGTTGGAACACCTTGGAACCCGTGTGTACCCGGACATGTTCAGCCTCCCCAGAGCCCACGAGGGCTTCACCGACGAGGGGTGGCTCGCTCACTCCGGGGCGCAGGAGCGCCTCGCCGAGACCGTCTCCGGCTTCATGCAACTCGTCAAAGCCGACAAGGAGTACGTCTGTCTGCAGCGCCGGTGGTACGAGTTCCCGGGCGACCGCACCGACGCGCCGGTCACCCACCGCGCGGAAGACTGACAGCCCGAACCCGCGGTGTGCCGGTCGGATCGGGGCGGATCGGGAGCGTGGCCGATCGGATCGGGAGGGTGGCCGGTCGGCCGACGCGGTGCCGCGGGGGTGCGCCTAGCGTTGTTCCGGCCAGACCAACACGCTTTGAGGGGAACGTCGATGGGGCAGCGGGCAACGACCGGAGTACATGCCGACGGTACGGTCGTGGCCGGGGCGACCACGGAGTGCGAGCCGGACGTCATGGACCTGCTCGTGCAGACACTGCGCCGTGCGGTCAGGTGCGAGTTGCCGGCCGTGGGGACGGACACCCTGCTGGGCGAGCTGGTGTTGGGGGGCACGGACGCGGGTGCCGCGATCGCCCCGGGGATGCGGAAGGCCGGCTCGCTCAGCGGTTCGATCTCCGGCCGGGCGGGCCTCGGTTGGGTGAGCGACGACGAAGCGCACGGTGCGCAGGCCGCGGCCGGCACCGATGAGAAAGCCGACCGCGAGGCCGATGAGACGGAGGTCGAGGCCGCCTGGCGCGAGGTACGGTGGCGGTTCGGCCTCGAATCCGGCGCATCCGCCCCGGAAGGCGGCCGGGTGCTGCCCACGATGACCGGGGCGCTGCGCGCGTGCCTGCTGCTCGCGCTCAGGTCGGCCCGCGCCGAGGGGGCGATCTCGGTCCGCTGCCGGCATGTGGCCCGTGCCCTGTTGGACCTGCCGGACACCCGGGCACGGGAAGCCCTGCTGCTGCAGCGGCTGGACACGGCCGCCGCGGCAACCGCGCTCGACCGACTGGACGCGGAACAGACCGAGGGACCGGAGTCCCGCGGCGTCACCCTTCTCCGGCGGGCCGGAACGCTGGGCAAGAGCGGTAACCGCCTGACACGGGCGCTGACTTCGTGGACCTCCGGGAGCACCGTGAACGGCTCACCCGTGCTGTTCGCGGTGTCCGTCGAGGCCACCCGGCAGGCGGTACGGTGCGGGCGTGCCGCGGTCGAGCCGGTGGACCTGCTGCTGGGGATCCTGGGCCTGGACCGGGCACTGTTCGTCGCCGGGCGCTCGCTTCCCGTGAGCCTGGCGGACGCCAACTCCGCCGCGGACCTGATGCGCCGACACGGCGTACGGCAGGTTTCCCTGGTGTCTTCGGTGTCTTCGGTGCCTTCGGCTGCGGCGCCCCAGCCCGCTGCCGCTTCCGGCAGCGACGGTGTGCGCCCGACCGCCGCCGCCGACCGGATCACGGCGGTGGCGCGACTGTCCGCCGCCGAGCACGGTTCGCCCACGGTCGGTACGGTCCACCTGCTGTCCGCGCTGCTCGACGAGTCGGTGACGGATGCGGACGCCGGGGCTGACGGCGCGGTCGTACGGCTGTTGGCTGCCGAGCGGGTGGACGTGGCCGCGTTGCGGGCGGAGCTGAGCCCCCGGCTCGGCGGATGACACCCGGGGCCCGAACTGCGGCGACCGCCGCCGCGGTTACCGTTATCCCCGGGAGGTTTGAGGTGGCAAGGCAGGAGTGACGCTGCGTCAGGTTTTGCAAGGGGTGATGATGCGTCAGGTGCGCGGAGGCACACAGCCGTTGCGCCAGTCAGAACGGTTGAGGCACACGCTGACCGGTGTGCCGCAGCGGTTGCGTCGTGCGGCGGCCGAGACGTGGGTCGCGCTGCGTGCCGCGAAGCGCCGTACGGTCGTCGTCGAGGCACTGCTCTTCGCCCTGGCGGCGGCCTTCGGTCTGGTGCCATTGCTCCTGGTGCCGCCGGATCGCCTGATGTGGGCGGTGTTGGAAGGGGGTTGGGCGGCGCTGCTCGTCCCCGCTCGGCGCGCCCGGCCGGTCGCCGCGGTCCTTGGATCCGCTGTGCTGGTCGTGGGCGACAACGTATGGACGATGGCGGTGGCGCCGCTGATCGTGCTGTCCGCCACCCGTCGTATCGCACCGCCGCGGCGTGCCTGGCGGGTCGTCGGGGTGGCCTGCGCCATCGTCGGCGTCCTGACCGTTGCCCGTCACCTGGTCAGCTTCGACGCCCTGCCGCTGGAACTGGCCGGCAACGCGGTCTCCGCGGTGCTGCTCCTGCTGCTGCCCGCCCTGGCCGGGACCCTGCTGGGCCGGCGACGACTGCTCGTCAACCTGCTCCGGGAACGCAACACCTATCTGGAACAGGCCCGCATGCTGACCGCCGTGGCGGCCCGGATGGAGGAACGGACCCGGATCGCGGGAGAGATGCACGATCTCCTGGGCCACCGGCTGAGCCTGATCTCCGTGCACGCGGGGGCGCTCGAACTCGCTACCGCGCGGCAGGCCCCCGCTCTCGTCGAACAGGCGGAGTTGCTGCGTACGACCGCCGGTACGGCGATGGAGGAACTGCGCGACATCCTCGGCGTGCTGCGGCACGAGGACATGACGGAGCCGACGGACCGGACCGGGGACGAAAAGACGGACCGGACCGGGGACGAAAGGGGAACGCGGGACGACATCACCGCTCTGGTGAAGGAATCCCAGCAGACGGGCAGCACCGTCGAGTTGGCCTGGTCCGTTCCCGACACGGTCGAGATGGGGCTCCGTACGCGTCAGGCGCTTCACCGGGTGGTCCGCGAAGGGCTGACGAACGTACTGAAACACGCGTCCGGCGCGCCCACCCGGGTGGAGGTGCGGGGCACGGACACATGGATCGAGGTGTCCGTCACCAACGAGGCACCGTATGCGGCGGGCCCCTCGCGCGGAGGAAACCGCAGCGGTCTGGTCGGCTGCCAGGAGCGGATCTCGTTGCTCGGCGGCACGTTCGAAGCGGGTTCCCTGGCGAACGGTGGTTTCCGCATGGCGGCTTGGCTGCCGGCGCCGGGGAACCGGCCCCGGGAATCCGCCGCGTACCCCCGGAACTTCGCCGAAATCCGTCCGGACCCGGTGCGTTCTCCGTTCGACGGCAACGAACAGAAGGGCGCACACGCTCCGTTGCCCGACGAGATTCTCACCTGGCCCCGAGTCCTGGGATCGGGCTGTGTGGCGCTGCTCGTGGTCCTGCCGACGGTCGCCTTCCTCGTCGTACTGCTGGTGGAAGCGGCCTTAACATGAGCTGATGATCCGAGTCCTGATCGCCGACGACGAGGCGCTGATGCGCGCGGGAATCCGGCTGATCCTGGAGAACGCCGAGGACATCGACGTGGTCGCCGAGGCCGGCGACGGCCGGGAGGCCGCCGCCGCTTGCCGCGCCCAGGGCATCGACGTCGCCCTGCTCGACATCCAGATGCCGAACACCGACGGGATCGCCGCCGCCGAGGAGATCGCCCGTCTCTCGCCCCACACCCGAGTGGTGATGCTGACGGCCTTCGGCGAGGAGACGAGCGTGACGCGCGCCCTGCGGGCCGGGGCGAGCGGATTCCTCCTCAAGGACACCGGCCCCGCCGAGCTGATACACGCGGTGCGACTCGCCGCGAAGGGCGAACCCGTACTGGCGCCGCGGATCATCCGGCGGATGATGGAACGGCAGGTGCGGTCCGGCCGGGAGACCGAGGCCGCGCTGCGCCGGATCGAAGAGCTGACTCCGGCCGAACGGGATGTTCTGCGGCTGCTCGGCACGGGGCTGTCGAACGCGGAGATCGCCGATCAGCTGTATCTGAGCGCCGGCACGGTCAAGGCACACATCAGCCGGATCCTCACCCGCACCGACTGCGCCAATCGCGTACAGGCGGCCGTCCTCGCACACGACGCCGGGCTGCTCAACGACCGGTGATGTCGCGGACCGTGGCCAACGGCGGGGACCTGACGGCCACCCTGGGCCCTGTCCAACCGGCCGGGAGGTTCATGACCTGGAGGTGTGCTTGGCCGCATCGTATTCAGACCTGGTGATCGCGTAGATCCGGATCGGACGCCCGCAGCCGGGGTCCACCGACGCCCGCACCAGACGCATCCCCGACTTCCCCATGACGCGCTCGGAGGCGCCGTTCCCCACTTGGGTGATGCTCACGATCTGTTCCAGTCCGGCATCACGGAACCCGAACCGCACCGCGGTGGCGGCTGCCTCACTCGCGATTCCCTTGCCCCAGAAACGGCGCCCCAGGCGCCACCCCACCTCGACCGTCGGCATCACCTCGGGCAGGAACGAGGGAACCGACAGGCCGGCGAAACCGGCCAGTTCACCAGTGGAACGGACCTCGACGGCGAACAGGCCGAAGCCATGGGCCTCCCACTGCCGCTCCATGGCCCCGATGCCGGCCCGGGTCTGGGCCTCGTCACGAGTCGACCCGTCACCGATCCAGCGCATCACCTCCGGATCAGCGTTGATCGCACCCAGTGACCCGAGATCATCGCCACGCCAGCGACGCAGGACCAACCGGGCGGTCTCCATCCTGATCATCCTGTGACCGTACCCAGAACCGGGCTCCCCCAAGATGAGCGGTGAACAGACGGTGAGGACTTCGGCGGCGGCCGGTCGTCGGCGTCGAGCGGTACGCCTGGAATTTCGCTTGCCCGTCGATCCACCGCTTCGCATAGTGAACACTGTGAGCGATGTGCCCGAGCGGTGGAGCCAGGCCAGTGTGTACCCCGACATGTGGGCGGATCCCGACGAGGATCCCCGCAACCGTGACGGAGCGGGCCCGGACGGCGAGTTGGCGACGTTGCGGGGTTTTCTGACGGACTATCGGCTGACCCTGCGGATGAAGTGCGAGGGTTTGGATCCGGAGCAGCTGGCGCGCCGGTCGGTGCCGCCGTCGACCATGTCCTTGCTGGGTCTGGTCCGTCATCTTGCCGAGGTGGAGCGGGACTGGCGCAACTGGGTGGTGCCAGGGGACCCGGCACCGAAGCTGTACGGAGCGCGTGATGCCGACTTCGAGGGTGCCGTTGCGGAGCAGGCGACGGTCGAGGGCGCATTCGCGGACCTCGCTCGCGAACAGGCGGCAACCGATGCGGTGCTGGCCGAGTATCAGGATCTCGGCACGCGGGTGGGGCAGGACGGCACCGTCGTCCGGGAGTTGTGGGTGCACCGGATCGAGGAGTACGCCCGCCACTGCGGACACGCCGATCTGCTGCGCGAGTGCATCGACGGCCGGGTAGGGCAGTAGCAGCCCCCGTCACCGCCGCCCGCATCCTGACCGCGGCCGTACCCGGCGCGGGCCTGCTCCTCGCCGCCTACCTCATCGGCGGCTCAACACCCCCTGTCGGCGGCGCTGAGCCCCGGCGGTGCCCGCGAACCTCGTGGTAGCGCGAACCTCGTGGTGAGCGGCGCCGGTCTGCGGCCGGCGAGTGTCGGCTGCCGCTGCCGTCGCCGCTGCCGTCGCCGCCCCGGCACCGGTGCGAGCGGGACCTCACTGGCTTCAGCGGGACATCGATCGTCGGGGGACGCGATGATGTCAGGGTGAGTGGTTCTTCGCATATCAAGCCTCATCTGCGGTGTCTGTCGGGCAGTGGCGACCGGCTCGGCCACGCGGTGGTGGAGCGTGCCGTCGAGCGCGCGGCCGGCTCTGCGGACAGTGCGCCGCCGCCCGTCGGACCTTCCATGCACGTCCTGGTGGTGCATACCGGGCGTTCGGCGAGTCTGCGCTGGACGGACGACGGCACGGCGCGCCGCGAACGGTTCCACGACGGAGAGGCCCTGCTCAACGCTGGTGTTCTTCGCGATCTGGTGGGCCTGGATGAACTTCACCTGGTTCGCCTCCGCCTACGACGCCGACGACGCGCCCTACCGACTGCTCACCCTCGTTCAGATCACCGGCGCGCTCACCATGGCCGCCGACGCGGCCAAGGCGTTGGAGGACTACGACTTCACGGTCGTCACCTGGGGTTATGCGGTGATGCGGCTGGCCATGGTCAGCCAGTGGCTGCGCGCGGCCCGCTCCGACCTGCCGCGCCGCGCGTGCTGTCTGCGTTACGCGGCCGGCATCTTCGTCGTCCAGGTCGGCTGGGTGGGCCGCCTCGTGCTGCCGGGCGACGGCGGTCTGCCCGTCTTCGCGGCCCTGGCGGTGGCCGAACTCGCCGTCCCCGTGTGGGCCGAGCGGGCCGCGCGGACCACCTGGCACCCTCATCACATCACCGAACGCCACGGCCTGTTCACCCTCATCGTCCTCGGCGAAAGCGTCACCGCCGCCACCGTCGCGGTCCGCGCCGCACTCGACACCCACGCCTCCTTCGGCGATGTCGCCTCACTGACCGTCGGCGGTGTCCTCACCGTCCTCGCCATGTGGTGGTTGTACTTCGCCCAGAGCACACCCGCACAGCTGACCTCGCTCGGCGCCGCACTGCGCTGGGGCTACGGCCACTACGCCGTCTTCGCCTCCGCCGCCGCCGTGGGCGCCGGACTCGCCGTGGGCATCGCGCACACGACCGGCCACGCCCAGATCGGCGACACCGCGGCCGGGGCCGCCTACACCGTGCCCGTCGCCCTCTACCTCACCGTGCTGAGGCTCCTGCAGCGCGGGTCGGCGCCTCCAGGGTCGGGGGATGCCCTGTGGGCCGCCGCCGTCCTGGTCGTCCTGGCGGCGACCCCCACGGCAAGTCCCGTCCTGATCACCGGGATCGCCGCCTCGACGCTGGTGGCCGCCACCCTGGTCACCCTCGGGCGAGCGTAGCCGTCGGCAGCGGACGCCGACGCTCCCACACACCCGAACTGACCGTTCGCCCGCACCCGGGCAGCGCCCGATGCCCGGTGACGCCGCCGACCACGCGGTGGTCGACGCCGCGGGCGGACGGTTCGCGATCACCATGACCTGCGCCGCCAACGCCCCGGGACGGCTCCATCGCGGTGGCCCGCGGCTGAAGGGCCGGCCGGCCCGATGCGGCACCGTAGGGGGCGGCGCGCCGACGGCCGGTCCTGGGGACACCTGGCTCGGACCGGGGACGCCTTGACGTTCATGTCGGCTTAATTCTCTCGACTCTCCCCTGGTCATCGGGATTGTGGCCGGAGATCAGTAGTCTCGGCACCGACTGGAGCCACTCCCCACGTCTCGCTCACACGTAAGAGGACTCTGGCCATGTCGGACCAAAGCTCGGCACATTCAACTCCGCTTTCAGCCAAACGTCGTGACTTTCTGATGCTCTCGGGCGCCGCCGCGGTCGCCACCGTTGTCGGGGGAGCGGCTTCCGCCATGGCCGCGACCGACGGAGTCGACGGATTCGGTTCGTATCCGTTCGCCCTGGGGGTCGCTTCGGGTGATCCGCTGGCTGACTCGGTGATCCTGTGGACACGCCTCGCTCCGGAGCCGTTGGTGAGGGCATCCGGAATGCCGGAGCGGAAGTTCCCCGTGCACTGGCAGGTGGCGGACGACGAGAAGTTCAGCCGGATCGTCCGCGAAGGCGAGACGTTCGCGCTGCCCGAGCACAACCATGCGGTGCACGTCGACGTCCAGGGCCTCGCCCCTGACCGCTGGTACCACTACCGCTTCCGTTGCGGATCCGAGCTGAGCCCGGTGGGCCGTACGCGCACGCTGCCCGCGCCCGGCGCGCACGTCGAGAAATTCACGATCAGCCATGTCTCCTGCCAGAACTGGGCGACCGGCTATTTCACGCCGTTGAAGCACATGGCCGAGGACGGCCTGGATCTGGCGTTCCACCTGGGCGACTACATCTACGAAGGCGCGATCACCGCTGCAGCGCCGCGCAATGGCGCTCCCCTCACGGATGAGATCCGCGCCCAGTGCAAATCCCTCGACCAGTACCGACTACGCTACTCCCTTTACAAGACGGACCAGGGGCTGCAGGCCGCGCACGCCGCCTGTCCATGGTCCATCGTCCGCGACGACCACGAGGTCAGCAACGACTACGCAGGCGGAGTCAATCAGTCGCCGAGCCAATTGGACCGCAGGAATGCCGCGTACAAAGCATGGTGGGAGAACATTCCCACCCGGTTCCCCGCTCCCGTCGGCCCTGATATGCGCATCTATCGGCGCTTCGCGGTCGGTGATCTGGCCCAGTTCGACGTGCTCGACAGCCGTCAGTACAGAATCGCTGACAACGACCCCGTCGTCTCGAAGCTCGGTGCCGTCCAGGAGAAGTGGCTGCTGGACGGCATCAGAACATACGACACCCGATGGAATTTCCTTGCCCAGGGGCAGCAGTTGGGCGGGGTAACGGCGAACAGCCCCACGCGAAACCGTATCTATGCGGCGTACTACGACCAGCAGGTCAGCCCGATCATCCTGTCCGGCGACATGCACTGGACCATCGCCCAGGATTCGCTGCTTGAGATTCCCAGGGCCGACAGCCCGATCGTGGGCTCGGAGTACATAGTGACGTCCATAACGTCGACAGGTGACGGACCTGGCAGCCAGTCCACCAAGGATGGATGGCTGAAGAACCCATGGGTGAAGTATGTCGACGGCTACCGGGGATACATCCGCTCCGTGATCACATCCCAGGGCGTTGCCAGCACCCAACGTGACGTTCAGTACATCACGCGGCCCGATGCGCCGATCTGGGACGCCCAGAACTTCTATATAGAGGCAGGCAAGCCCGGCATCCAACTCGCCTAGCTTTCACCAGGTGTGCTGGGTGGCGGGCCGCCGGGTCAGGGTCGCACTGGTCGGCCGGCCCGGGCCGACACCCGGTTCGGCGTGGCCCGTCGGCCGGGCCCCCGGTGACGGGAGCCCGGCCGGGGCGTGTGAGGCTGGGCTCTGCCGAGCGGGCCTTGTACGTATGGGGGTTGTTGTGAGTCGGGTGCTCTATGGCGAGCGGTCGTGGAATCCGCTGGCGCGCACCGTGGAGTTGACCGAGGACCGGTTGCAGCGGGGCGGCACGACCACGCCGTTGAGCGAGCTGAACCTCGGCGCCATGGCCGAGGTGTTCCAGCGCGGGTGCTGGCTCGGCGGGGGCGGGGCGGAGCGCCCGCTGGAGCGGCTGACGGACGGGGCGGGGGTGGTCCCGGTGACCCGCATCACCGGGACCAGCACGCCGGTGAAGGTGCGGCAGGCCGCCGAGTTCGCCCGCACGCTGGGGGAGTTGGCGGTACGGCAGTGTGGTGGTCCCGACCAGGTGGCCGCCCTGGCGGCCCGGGCCCGCGCCGAGGGCGTACCGCTGTGGATCGCGCGGCGATTCGCGCCGGGGCCCGTCGGTCCTGTCGCCGTCGCGGTGGAGCGGCGTCTGGTGCGCGTGGATGTGTGGGGGCCACACGCTCCCGTCGTACGGATCCGGGCGCCACACGGTTTCCACGGCGACTCGGCCGAACCGTCCAAGGGCCTGCGGCTGACGGTCGGCGACGTCACGGCCCAGCTCAGCCTTCGGAAGAAGCTGCGCAAGTCCAAGAGTTCCGTGGAGGTGCAATTGCCCGGGCGGCACTGGGCGCTGCGGCGTGCGAACGCGGTGAGTTCGTGGCTGCTGCGCGACGAGCGGCGGGTCGCCCTGCTGACGCGTCCGCCGCGCCGCCCCGTGCCCGAGCCGGGCGCGGTACTGCTTCCCCTGAGCCCCGTCCAGTACGAGGGCGCCGCCCCCCTGGACGCCGTGCTGGCGCACGCCTTCGCCGTTGCCTTCGGGCTCGGCGACACGACCGGGTCGGCGCGGTTCCGGGCTGAGCGGCGCCCGGTGAACGGGGGTGAGCCGGTCGCCGCCGACGAAGGGTGGGATCGTCCCTGGTTCAGCAACCTCGGTAAGAGCGGCGACGACAACGAGCCCGGCGGCGACGGCTGGGGCGCGGACGGCGGGGACGCCGGTGGCGGCGACAGCGGGGGAGACGGAGGAGACGGAGGAGGCGGTGACGGTGGTGGCGACTAGCCGAGGCCCCGACGGTAGTGATGGTGGTGGCCACTAGCTGACGCCCCATACGAGTGGCCTCCTTTATAGGGCCCGCGCACATGCCGTCCCCGTGAACCCGGTGCCTAACGTGTGCGCTGCCCGGGGCAGCCCGGCGAAGACGGCGAAACGGTGAAACACCGAAACGTCGAAACGTCGAAACGTCGAAACGTGGAAACATGGAAAACAGGGACAAAGGGGTCCGGAACATGTGGCATGGACGAGGACATGAAGGGCGGTGGCGACTGCTGTTCGCCCTCCTGCTGGCGGTGGTGGTCGGACTGCCGGTCGCAGGCGGTACCGCGTCCGCCGCCACGCCGCCCTCCTACCTCTCCCTTGAGGAGAGCTTCGGGGCAGGCGCAGTCAAAGGTGGCTGGGAAGGCGTGGAGCGCTATCTCGACACCACCACCGGATTCACCACCGAGGGCTTTCCCTCGGACGGCCGCGGCGACCAGGACGGCCAGCGCGTCACCTACTTCGGCGGTGTCTCCCGCCCGTACTCCGGCCGCTTCCTGCTCTACTCGGCGCCTGGCTGGAACACCGGCGCCCACGCCACGCCGGTCCTTCTCGTGCACGGCGCGAATGACTCCGCGGACCGTGCCTGGGCCGATCCGGGCGAGTCGGGCGGCTATGGGTGCGGCGCCGTCGCCTGCCCGTCCACCGGGCTGATGCAGAAGCTGTCCGCACGCGGGTACCGGGTCTTCGCCGTCGGCTTCGCGCACAAGCAGGGCGACAACCTGATGCAGGCGCAGATCGTCGGTGATGCGATCTCCGTCATCAAGGCGAAGCTGGGCGTCGACAAGGTCGACCTGGTCGGCTGGAGCAAGGGCGAGATGTCGACCCGCGCCTATGTGTCGTCGGTGAAGCCGAGCTGGGGCCGCGCGTACGCCGGTGACGTCCGGAAACTCGTCACCATCGGCGGTCCGAACGGCGGCTACGACTACCCGTACGCCCACGGCTGGGCGCACGACTTCTCCATCTGGCCCGAGTGCGGTGGAAAGATCAACGCCCCCTCCCCGCACTCGAACATGACGTGCTACGGCCAGTACACGGCGCACCCCGAATTTTCGATGACGCCCTCCGGCGGCTATGACAACTACCCTGGTCAGCGTCAGATGTTGGCCCGCTGGGACGGGGTGTACGGAGTGGACGGCACCGCGCAGGACTGGTACACGACGTACTACGGCGGCCAGGGCTTCTACACGGCGGGCAGTGGCATCCAGGCCGCCATCGACGCGGGCTCACTGATCAAGCCGTTGCAGACCGCCGGAGTACCCGCCTCCGTCACCACCTACCTGCTGGCCGGCGGATCCCCGACCGTCGTCGGTATCTTCAACGAGAACCGCGGTCCCAGCGATGGCGTCGTCTTCATCGACAGTGCGCTCGACACCACCGGCATCGCCACGGTCGGCGGCAAGGCCACCATTTCCAGCGCCAACCATCTCGAACTGGGATGGAACTCCGCGGCCGCCGACCAGATCACCACCTGGCTGTCGTGACCAGAACCAAGGATCAGGGATCAGAGATCAGGGACCGCACATGAGCACGAGCAGCACCATCCGCACCCGCCGCGTACCCACCGGGCGTCTCACCGTCCAGATCGAGGAGGTCCGGGACGCGGGTGAACCCGTCGTCTTCGTCCACGGCAACGTCTCCTCCGCCGCGTTCTGGCGCCCCGTCCTCGGCCTGCTCCCGGACCGTTACCGCCCCATCGCGCTGGATCTGCGCGGCTTCGGCGGCACCGACCCGCTGCCCATCGACGCGACACGCGGCCTGCGTGACCACACCGACGATCTCGCCGCACTGCTGGCGGCCCTCGGGATCGACCGGGCGCACCTGGTGGGCTGGTCCATGGGCGGGGGCGTGGTGCTGCAGTATCTGCGCGACCACCCGGCCGCGGTGCGCTCCGTCACCCTGGTCAACCCGGTCTCCCCGTACGGCTTCGGCGGCACGCACGGGGTGGACGGAACCCTCAACTCCGAGGACGGGGCGGGTTCTGGCGGAGGCACGGCCAACCCCGAGTTCGTCGCGCGCCTCGCTGACGGCGACCGAGGCGAGGACTCCTCGCTCTCACCCCGTTCCGTTCTGGCGAACTGCTATGTGAACCCGCCGTGGCGCCCCGAGCACGAGGACGAGGAGGAGTATGTCGCGTCCATGCTCTCCACGCGGACCGGCGACGACCACTACCCCGGGGACAGCACGGCGTCCGCCTCCTGGCCGGGCGTCGCGCCGGGCACCCGCGGTGTCCTCAACTGCCTCTCCCCGCTTCGGTTCCGCGTCGACGACATCCATCTGATCGACCCCAAGCCGCCTGTGCTGTGGATCCGCGGCGAGAACGACGTGATCGTCTCGGACACCTCGATGTTCGATCTGGCGCACCTGGGCTCGATCGGCGCGGTGCCGGGCTGGGACGGGACCCCCGCCCAGCCGATGGTGACGCAGACCCGCCACGTCCTGGACCGCTACGCGGCCGAGGGCGGCACGGTACGGGAGGTTGCCGTGCCAGGCGCCGGGCACGCGGTGCATCTTGAACGGCCCGAGGAGTTCGGCTCCGCACTGCTGGAGGTGTTGTCCCCTACGTAGACTCGCCCGCAGTGCAGAGAGCACCGGAGGGCGGAAGGCACTGTTCTGTGGCGACTTACGTACTGGTTCATGCTGCGGCTGTCGATGCGTGGTACTGGGGGCCGCTGGCTGCCGTATTGCGTGATCGGGGCCATGAGGTCGTCGCACCGGACCTGCCGTGTGAGGACGAGTCGGCCGGGCTCGCGGAGTACACGGACACGGTGGTCGAGGCGATCGGCAGCCGTACGGATCTCATCGTCGTCGCCCACTCGTTCGGCGGTTTCACCGGCCCACTGGTGTGCGACCGGGTGCCGGTGGACCTGCTGGTCATGCTCCAAGCACAGGTTCCGGCGCCGGGTGAATCGCCAGGTCAGTGGTGGGACAACACGGGTTACGGCCCGGCCCGACAGGAATCCGACCGCCGCAGGGGTCTCGCGCAGGGCACCACAGAAGACCCACTCTCCCTTGTCGTGCACGACACCCCGGCCGCCCTTGCCGCCGAGTTCATGGCGGAGCACCAGCGGAATCAGGCGCCGACCCCCTTCGGAAAGCCGTGGCCGTCGGCCGCCTGGCCCAAGGTGCCGACCAGGTTTCTGATGTCGTCCGACGACCGTTTCTTCCCCGCCGAGTTCATGCGAAGGACGGTCGCCGAGCGGCTCGGCCTCCAGCCGGACGAGATGCCGGGCGACCACTGCCCCATGCTCGGCCACCCGAAGGAACTGGCCGACCGCCTGGAGACATACCGCGCCACACGGCGACCGACCTGATCGCCGACGCGATCAACCTCGGCCGGGTCGGGCCGCGGGCAGGATCAGCAGGGCCGACACGGCGGCGGCCACAGCGGTCAGGACGATCGAGGCGATGAGCCACGCACTGTTGATGCGATCGCAAGAGGTCCGCCGGGCTGGTACGCCGAGCTTTCGCGCCGGACCCTAGCCGGGTGTGATGGTCGCGAGTTGTGCGAGCAGCAGGAACAGTCGGTAGGTTTCGGCGAAGTCGGCGGCGGTGAAGGTGACCGTCCGGCCACCTTCCGCACGTGACACACCTGGCACGAGTGTCGCCAGGTCAACCGTGAACGGCGCGGAAAGGTCGACCTCGACGTCAAGCGGTCCGGCAAGGATCAGCGGCGCAATCTGTGCACGCAGAGTGAGGGCGTCGGCGGCGGCACGACGCAACCGATCCCGCGCTTCCTCGGGATGCAGAGCGACGGCGGCACCCTGACCGAGGGCTTGCTTGACCGCGACGGTGACCGCGGTGGGGACCAGATCGCAGAGTTCGGCGCAGGCACTGTCATCGCCGCTGAGCAGCACGACCGGCACGCCCAGATGCCCGGCCATGGCGGTGCCGAGACCGATCTCTCCCATGGAACGCCCGGCCACGCGCACGTCGAGGATGCCGTCGTTCATGGTGTGTGCCAGCACGGCCGGGCCGCGACCGGCACGGGCGTGGTAGCCGACGAGGAGGACCGCGTCGGTGTGTTCGTCGAGCCCACCGAGCATGCCCAGCGTGCGGGGCCTGCCGCGAATCAGTTGCGCCCGGCGGTCCAGTTGCTCGGGCAACAGGTTACGGAACGGCCCATGTGCGTCGGCGACCCACACCACGGCAGTGGGTTCGGCGTCCAGAACGCCGGCTATCACGCTGTTCGCCTCGGCTGTCATCAACGCGCGGCCGCGCTCGTAGTCGTAGCGATCCGGATTCGTCTCGGTGGGATGCACGATCCCCGAGATGCCTTCCATGTCAACTGAGATCAGCACCTTCATAACTCAGGGAGCCTATGTGCTGTCCACACGACGCCGCCGATCACAGCGTCCGGCGTCGGCCTCGGGCTAGGAGCGATTCGCGTCGGGGTCGGGGAGCGCCGTCGGGACGGTGCGGGGTGTCGGGCGCATGGTCGGGATCAGTACGGTCAGCCCGGCGAAGATGACCGCGGCGACGACGCCCGTGACATGCAGACCGGCGGTGAACGCCTCCCGCGCGGTATGCAGCAGTTCCGCGCTCCGGCCGGCGGGAAGGTGCCGACTGGCGGCGACCGCGTCGGCCAGCGAGTCGGAGGTGCCGTCCATCCGGCCGTGGTAGACCGCCGCGGCCAGCACACCGAGCAGCGCGAAGCCGAGCGAACCGCCGATGTAGTTGCCGGTCTCCGACATCGACGCCGCCGACCCCGCGCGCTCCGCGGGCACGGATCCGACGACCAGCCCGGTGCCCAGCGCGAACAGCGGACCGGTGCCCAGCGCCAGTACGGTGATGCCGGTCATCACCAGCGGCAGGGCGCGCGCACCGTCGACGCCGACCAACAGCAGACTGCCCAGTGCCGATACCGCCAGACCGCCGGCGATCGCGGTCGTCGGCTTC
Source organism: Streptomyces sp. NPDC004752 (assembly GCF_053601275.1). Taxonomy (NCBI): domain Bacteria; kingdom Bacillati; phylum Actinomycetota; class Actinomycetes; order Kitasatosporales; family Streptomycetaceae; genus Streptomyces; species Streptomyces sp. NPDC004752. The sequence continues at coordinate 76,073 of NZ_JBSGBN010000030.1, forward strand.
ATCCGCCCGGCCAGCACCGGCGCGGCCATGGTGCCCACCGCCACACCCAGGCCCATGGGGGCGAACAGCAGCGCCGACGCCGCCGGCGAGTGACCCAGCACGTTCTGTAGGTACTGGGTGACCAGCAGGCCCGTCCCGGCCATGGCGATGCCGGCGCACACCAGTGCGATGAGCACGGCCGCGACCGGGCGGTTGCGCAGCAGCCGCAGATCCAGCAGCGGCGTCCGAAGCCGCAGCTGTCGGCGCACGAACAGCACGCCGATCGCCGCGCCGCCGACGAGGGCGACGGCCGGCAGCAGCGGCGCACCGCCGACGGCCAGCTGCTTGATGCCGTAGATCATCAGAAGCACCGCTGTGAGCGACATGCCGACACTGGCCGGATCCAGCCGCCCGGCATGGTCACCGCGGAACTCCGGCAGCAGGACCGGCCCGGCGACCATCAGCAACACCATCGCCGGCACCGAGACCAGGAACACCGACCCCCACCAGAAGTACTGGAGCAGGAACCCGGCGAGCACCGGGCCGATCGCGCCGCCGGCGAACTGGCAGGTCGCCCAGATCGCGATCGCCTTCCCACGCCGGTGTTCGTCGCGGAACATGTTGGTGATCAACGCCAGGGTCGATGGCGCCAGCGTCGCCCCGGCGACGCCCAGGAGCGCACGTGCGACGATGAGCGTCAGCGGGTCGACCGCGAACGCGGCCACGACCGACAGCAGCGCGAAGCCCGCCGCGCCGATCATCAGCAGTCTCCGGCGGCCGATCCGGTCGCCGAGCGTTCCCATCGTGATGACCAGGCCGGCCACTATGAATCCATAGCTGTCGCTGATCCACAGCTGCTCGACGTTGTCCGCCCCCAGGTCGTCGCTCAGCCGGGGGAGCGCGAGGAGCAGGGCCGTCGTGTCCAATGCGACGAGAAAGGTCGGCAGCATGAGAAGGACCAGCCCCAGCCACACCCGGTTGACTCGCATATCCGAAACTCTCTGTTCTTCCGATGATTCGCCCGTTGGTCGGAGCGGCAGAGCGGTTCTTGACATCGGACTGGTGCGAGCTGGTGCGAGATTTTCCGGCGAACGACGTCAAGACCGCGGCGGCGGCTCCGACCACCAGTCGAAAAGGGCCCTCCCGGGGCTCGCGAACCACGAGGAGCACGACATGCAGTTCCTGATCAGCCTGCACATCAACCCCGCCGTGCTGGACGCACTGACCGACGAGGAGAAGGCGGCGATCGGCGAAGGCCACGGCAGGTTCATCCAGTCGCTGAAGCAGTCCGGCGAGCTGATCACCACACAGGCACTCGTCGACCCGTCCCAGGCCGCCGTGGTGACCGTTCGCAACGGCCAGCCGGTGGTCACCGACGGCCCGTTCCTGGAAGCCAAGGAGCACCTGGGCGGCTTCTACCTGGTCGACTGCGAGAACAAGGACCGGGCCATCGAGCTGGCCGCGCGGATCCCGGACGCCGCGATCGAAGGTCTGGGCGTCGAGGTGCGGCAGGTGATGTTCGCTGACGGACAATTGGAGGCATGACAGCACCCGACATCGAGGACCTGCTGCGTGAACTCACGCCGCAGGTCCTCGGCGCGCTGGTACGACGGAACGGCCGGTTCGAGGACTGCGAGGACGCTGTGCAGGAAGCCGTCCTCGCCGCCACCGTGCAGTGGCCGACCGAGGGAGTGCCGAACAACCCGCGTGGCTGGCTGGCGACGGTCGCGTCCCGACGCCTCATCGACCAGATGCGCAGCGACCACGCCCGCCGCGAACGAGAGACGGCGACCGCCACACAGGCCGCGCACGCCGAGGTGCCGGACACCGACGACACACTGGTCCTGCTGTTTCTGTGCTGTCATCCCACGCTGACCGCGGCCTCCCAGACCGCCCTGACACTGCGGGCGGTCGGCGGCCTGACCACCGCCGAGATCGCCCGCGCGTTCCTGGTGCCGGAGGCCACGATGGCGGCCAGGATCAGCCGGGCCAAGCAACGTGTCAAGGCCGCCGGCAGCATGTTCAGGCTGCCGGACGGGGCGGAGCTGAAGGAGCGGCTCCAGGTCGTCCTGCACGTCCTCTACCTGATCTTCAACGAGGGCTACACCGCCTCCTCGGGCAGCCGGCTGCACCGCGCCGACCTCGCGCACGAGGCGATCCGGTTGACCAGGATGGTGCACGCGCAGCTGCCCGAGGACGGTGAGGTGACCGGGCTGCTGGCGCTGATGCTGCTGACCCACGCCCGCCGGGAGGCACGTACGACGGCCTCCGGCGATCTGGTGCCGCTGGACGAGCAGGACCGGACGACCTGGGACTCCGCGCTGATCGACGAGGGCACCGAGCTGGTCAAGGCGGCGGTGGCCGGCTCGGAGCTGGGGCCCTATCAGCTGCAGGCCGCCATCGCCGCCACCCATGCCGACGCGGCCACGGCCGAAGAGACCAACTGGCCACAGGTGCACGCCCTTTACCTGATCCTGGAACGGATCGCGCCCAACCCGATGGTCACCCTCAACCGCGCGATCGCGCTCGCCGAGACCGAGGACGCCCGGGCCGGACTGGCCCTGTTGTCCACACTGGACGGCGATGAGCGGATGGCAGGGCACCACCGTCTGCTGGCCGTACGGGGGCATCTGCTGGAGCGGACCGGCGACCTGGCCGGGGCCTACGACCACTACAGGCGCGCCGCGAAGTGCACCGCCAGCATCGCCGAGCAACGCTACCTGGAGTCCCGGGCCGGCCGGGTGAAACGCCTTGCACCAGAGGCATGATGATCATAGGCGGCGCCGCTGTGTCACCTTCCTCAAGGCCGATCGGCCAGGCGGGGTGTTGGTCGCGCACCAGGTCCCGGACCAGGTCCGAGGTGATCTCGATGCCGGTGTGGGGCATGCGGAGCAACCCCATTCCGGCGGCCACTCGCCCTGTCCGCCGGTGCCCTGCTGGACAGGTTCACCGGTTGCCGGTCGGATCACTCCGAGGGGCGCCGGGTAGCGTCTCTGATCAGCTAAGCGGTCCCATGCGAACCGTGGAGTTCGGCGTGGGTTCTGCCCACCTGGGCGGGGTAGCGTGAGCGTGCAGGTGGAA